>JBBSUQ010000141.1:0-8691 GCA_038234235.1 Flavobacteriales bacterium | reverse complement strand
TCCTGATATTTTAGAAGAACACATTATAAAATGTCAGCAGAACACCAATAAACCTTTCGGAGTAAATCTACCAATGCTCTATCCAGATATTGATAAGCACATTGAAATAATAATTAAACACAAAGTTCCAATAGTATTTACCTCAGCCGGAAATCCTGCAACTTACACCGAATATTTAAAAAAGAATGGTATCATCGTGGTTCACGTGGTATCAAGCGTAAAATTTGCCAAAAAAGCCGAAGATGCTGGTGTGGATGCAGTTGTGGCAGAAGGTTTTGAAGCTGGCGGACACAATGGAAGAGATGAAACAACTACTTTATGTCTTATTCCAATGGTGAAAAAAGAAATTAAAATTCCATTAATTGCCGCAGGAGGAATTGCAACTGGAAACGCAATGTTGGCAGCCATGAATTTAGGAGCTGACGCTGTTCAAATTGGTAGTAGGTTTGTAGCTTCGCAAGAATCTAGTGCACATGAATTTTTCAAACAAGAAGTCTTAAAGGCTAAAGAAGGTGCAACTGTTTTAACGTTAAAAGAATTAACGCCAGTTCGTTTACTCAAAAATTCATTTTACGATAAAGTCGCGGAAGCATATATAAATAAAGTAGATAGCACCGGATTATCTCAACTTTTAGGTCGCGGAAGAGCGAAAAAAGGAATGTTTGAAGGTGACTTAGAAGAAGGCGAACTAGAAATAGGTCAAATAGCTGGATTAATTGATGAAATAAAACCTGCAGCTCAAATCGTAGATCAAATTACTAACGAATACCGAGATGCTTTAAATGAACAAACTAAAGCTAAATTTCAATTTTAAATGATACATTTTCAAAGATTTAAACTCAAAAACGGATTAAATGTAATTTTTCATTTTGATCCTACAACTCCGCTAGCAGTTGTAAACACACTTTATGATGTAGGTGCTAGAGATGAAAATGAAGAAAAAACAGGCTTCGCACATCTTTTTGAACACCTCATGTTTGGCGGTTCAGTAAATATTCCTGAGTTTGACTCTCCATTGCAACGGGCTGGTGGTGAAAGCAATGCTTTTACTTCCAACGACATTACTAACTATTACAATGTTTTGCCCGCAAATAATTTAGAAACCGCACTGTGGCTTGAAAGTGATAGAATGCTCTCTCTCGCCTTTACAGATAAGAGTTTAGAAGTGCAAAGAAGTGTGGTAATCGAAGAATTTAAACAAAGATATTTAAACCAACCTTATGGCGACGTTTGGTTGGAATTACGTCCATTGGCATTTAAAAACCATCCCTACAAATGGGCAACAATTGGTAAAGAAATAAGGCACATTGAAGAAGCTACGATGCAAGATGTGAAAGATTTTTTTAATAAATTTTACAATCCTTCGAATGCCGTTTTGTGTGTTGCAGGAAACTTTGAATTAGAGTTTGTTAAAGAAAAAGTTGAAAAATGGTTTGCCGATATTCCAAGTGGAATAAAACCTCCAAGAAATATCTCAAGGGAAGAAAAACAAACTGAGTTTCGAGAAAAAACCATTGAAAGAAATGTTCCTGCAAATGCATTTTATTATGCCTTTAAAATGCCAGAAAGACGCAGTCCGCAATATTATACTGTAGATTTATTGTCAGATGCTTTAGGTCGAGATAAAAGTTCTAGGTTGTATGTCTCTTTGAAAAAAGAACAAAAGTTAGTTTCTAATATATCTGCATTTATAATGGGTTCGGTTGATGATGGTCTTTTACTAATTTCAGGTAAATTGGCAGAAGGTGTAGATTTTGAAACCTTGGAAATAGCTCTTTTTAAAGAACTGGAGAATTTTAACAAGCAAGAAATTGAAGAAAAAGAACTTAATAAATTAAAAATTAAATTTAGAACTGCCAAAGAATTCCAAGAACAAGGATTGTTAAATAGAGCAATGAATTTATGCTTTTATGAACTTATAGGAGATGCAAACGGAATAAATTTAGAATCTGGTTTATATGATAAAATTTCGCCTAAGGATATTCATTTCGTTGCAAGAGATTTATTGAAAAAATCAAATTGTTCAGCGTTAAAGGTAAAAGCTGTAAAAACTGATTTAAGTTCAGATAAAATTGATTTACAAACCGAATTAAATACAGATTTACAAAATGATTGATCGAATATTAGCACCTCTCCTTAGTAAAACGGTGCATCTTCCCTTATTGCCTCCGCATACTTTTGATATTACGAGCGATGTAAAGTTATATTTTATAAAAGATGTACCCAACGAAACAGCGCGACTTGAACTGTTTTTTGATGCTGGAAATAAAATAGAAAATTTCGGCATTCCAGCTTTCACAAATTGTATGCTATTTTCTGGCACCAACTCAAAATCTTCAACTCAAATTCATGAAGAAATAGATTCATTAGGCGGATACCTAGACAATGCTGTTTCTATCGAAGATGCTCACATAGATTTATATGCATTGCGTGAAAATTTACTTCCCCTAGCGCATATATTAAAAGATAGTATAGAGAACGCTTCTTTTCCAGAAAATGAATACACCGAATTGATGGAAGATAAAAAGCAAAATTTTCTTATCGGAATGGAAAAGATGAGCAGTTTGGCTCAAAGAAATTTTCAAGAAAGACTTTTTCATTCACATCCTGAATACGCGAAAATTCCGCAAGAAGATTGGTATATTACTGATAAACTTAATGAGATAAAAAGCTTTCATAAAAAACATTATTTACAAGGTCTAACAAAAATTGTGGTAGTTGGCAATATCGAACAAGATGTTATTGATGAAATAATTGATTTATTTGGAAACTGGTGTGCTGCTGAAATTTTACCTTTCGGAACCGATTTTAAAAATTTAACCGATAAAATTCACATTGAAAAGGATGCTGCGCTTCAAACGGCAATTAGAATCGGAAGAATTTTGTTCAATAAAACACATCCAGATTTTTTAGATTTTGCTATCCTTCAAACCATACTTGGCGACTATTTTGGCTCACGACTAATGAAAAATATTCGCGAAGACAAAGGTTACACTTATGGCATTGGAAGTTTAATGGCAGAATACCACGAAGCCGGATATTTTGTAATTGTTACGGAGGTTGCCAAAGAATTTAAAGACGCAACTTTAACCGAAATTAAAAAAGAGTTTGAAATCTTACAAAACGAATTGGTCTCTGAAGATGAATTGTCTTTGGTGCAAAATTATTTGTTAGGGCAGTTGTTAAAAAGTGCTGATGGACCTTATCAAATGATGGATTTATTTTTAAACGTGGAACAGCAAAAAATGGATCTAACCTATTACGATAAAGTTATAGAAGGCATTCAAAATATTACGCCCCAAAGATTACAAGAACTGGCTAAAAAATATCTTAACTGGGAAGATTATACAATTGTTAGCGTTGGATAGCCAACCTCTGCAGTTTTCATGCGTTATACTAATGAGTGAATTATCTCGTTAAACCAATTGGATACGTTAAATAAATGAAGAACTTTTTCATCTTTATATTACTTTCATTGCTCTGTTTAACGCCGAAAACGGTGTTTTCCAGTCATGTCTTGGGTGGAGAAATTACTTGGAAATGTCAAGGTGGTCAATATGTTTTTGAACTTATTACTTACCGAGATTGCAACGGTGCAAACATCAATACGGTTTCTGAAACAATAAAAGTTTGGAATCACCCAACACTTACAAATATTACACTTCCCTTCGTTTCTCGAACCGATATTTCTCCCATTTGTACCGCAACACCAGCTGGTCCTGGTCCGTTTATTTGTGGAGGTGGAGCAATGACCGGAAACGGAATTGGATCAATCGAAAAGATTTTATACAGAAGTGCCCCTATCGCTATTTCAGGCACACCTCCATCCAACGCCTGGGTTTTTACTTTTGATAATTCTACACGGAGCAATACCATAATTAATCTTGTAAATCCCGGAACAAACGGCACTACAATCATCGCAAAAATGTTTGCCAACAACCAATTATCTAGTTGTGTTGATTCTTCGCCCCAGTTTTTAGAAGAACCTTATTTTGTAAGTTGTGCAGGAGAAAATTTTAAATACAATATGAATGTTGCCGATCCGGATTTGGATTCTATACATATTTTCTTTTCTCAACCTTGGGATGATTTGGCAGGCGGCTCTTACAACGGAACTACCAATCCTGCGCCTTTGCCTTTTGAAACTGGATTTAGTATAAATTCTCCAACACCAGATGCCAGTTTTAATGCAGCTAATGTAGCAGCAAATATTGATGCGCAAAGTGGCGAACTAACATTCGTATCGCAAACCATAGGTGGTTTTGTAGTTAAAATTACTGTGCAAAGTTTTAGAAATGGAATTTTAATATCTTCCATAGAAAGGGACATCCAATTGGTTGTAGTGCCTTGCAACAATCAAAACAATGCTCCAATAATAACCGGACCTTTTGCTGGACTCTTTGAAACTACTGTTGATGCAGGTACTTTGGTTAACTTTAATATCAATTCAACAGACATAGAAGTTTTACAAGATGGTTCTCCACAATCCAATTACTTAAACTCAAGCAGTTTGCAATATGGTACAAATCATACAAGTGCTTTGGGTTGTGCAAATGCTCCATGCGCTACTTTAAATCAAAACACGCCTATTATCGGCATACAAGGATCAATGGCTAATTTTAACTGGCAAACGGCTTGCAATCATACTGAAAACCAATACGGTGTGGTACAGGATACTGTTACCTATCAGTTTGTTTTTAAAGTTAGTGATGATTACTGCCAAGTGCCAAAAGTAACGTATGCAACTGTCACCATTAATGTTCGCAATCCAGGTTTTCTCAATGCACCAAATATAGATTGCATACAATCAGATGCAACAGGTAATCTTACTTTCAATTGGACTCCCCCACTCGATCCAGATGGCGGTTTTGTAGCTTATAATTTATATTCAGTTCAATCTGGATTAGAAGGAACTTATCCAGCTCTGGCGACCAATACGGCAGGACTTCCCAATCCGATGGTTGCAAAAGATTACTATTTAACGATAGTTTCTGGTTGCAACGGCACAACAGAAGATTATAGCGATACGGTAAAAAATATTTATTTGCAATTGTTCAATCCTATGAACGGCACAGCAGTTTTAAACTGGAATGCGCCTAAAATTCCTCCTCGTGCAAGCATGGCAACTAGTTACATGATCATGCGAGAATATCCTACGGGAACTTGGACTCAAATTGGAACAGTTCCCTATTCAACAACTTCTTTCATTGATACCATAGATGTTTGTAGTGCTTTTTTAAATTATCAGATTGTACTTCAAAATGCTCCTTGCAATTTCACATCAAATATTGTTGGTGATAATTTAGAAGACATGTTCACGCCTGACAGACCCGAAATTTATTCCGTAAGTATTGATCCAGTTACCGGCGACGTTACAATTACCTGGAATCAAAATGAACAAGACGATACTTATGGATATGTTATTTATTATATGAACAATGCCGGAATTATTGTGGAGATAGATACAGTTTTTGGCATTGGCAACACATCTTACACCTACTCCACAAATACATCAATGGGCCCGTTAACTTATTCTGTTTCGGCTTTCGATTCTTGTTTCACCAATACTGTGCCTCCAACTTATCAAACAAGTGCCAAAGCAGAGTTGCATTCATCTAATTTTCTCACAGGAAGTTTAGATGTATGTTCGGGGAAAGTAAAATTAACTTGGACGGGCTATCAAGGTTGGAATGATTTAAGTGAATATGAAATATTTTCATCACTTAATGGTGCCGCATTTATATCGGAAGGCACAACAACTAATATTTTTTATACAGTAAATGCCCAGGCCTTGCAAAATTATTGTTACCTCATTAGGGCTAAAAACGACCGAGGATTTTTTGCTTATTCAAATAAATTCTGTCTCACAATAAAAGCGCCTTCTCAAACAAGCACTAATTATGTCAGTACAGCTTCAGTGGAACAAAATGGAATTTTAATAAAACATTTGGCACAAGTAACCAGTGGCGTAACAGAAATAATATTCCAAAGAGAAAAAACCAATGGCACATTTGAAGAAATAGATCGGCAATCTCCAAACGGAACGCTCACCACTTTTTTAGATGAAGATGTAACTCCAAATGCAAAATCTTATACCTATCGAGTTGTATTAATAGACAGTTGTGGCAACGAAGGCGGAATTTCAAATGAAGCAACTACCATTCATTTAAACATACTAACCGACAAAGTGAAAATGATTAATTATTTAGACTGGTCGCCTTACCAAGGATTTGATGGGTCTATTTTGCATTATGCAATTTTTAGAGGCATTGATGGTAATTATGATTCTTCGCCATTTATCACAGTAAATTCTTCCCAATTAAATTATACAGATTCTGTAGAAAACATTTACAACGAAGGCTTAATTTGTTATTTCGTTCAGGCGTTTGAATCTTTCAACCAATATGGTATAAGAGAAATTTCAAATAGCAATGCAGTTTGTTCTTCGTTAGATCCATTAATATATATTCCCAACGCATTCACCCCAGGAGGTCTCAACCCTATTTTCATTCCGGTAGTTTCTCTTTATCAAATATCATCTTACCAATTTGTAATATTTGATCGTTGGGGACAAACAATTTTCCAAACCAATGATCCTACAGAAGGTTGGGATGGTACAATTAAAGGCGTGGAAACCAAAGAGGGAACCTACGTTTACATGTTAAGCGTGCGCAATGGTCGTTTCGATGAAATTGTAAAACGCGGACACGTCACCCTTCTCCGAGATTAATTCTTACATTTGTTTGTGCAAAAAGTTCTGGTAATTCAAACAGCGTTTTTAGGAGATGTAATTCTTGCGACACCTGTATTTAGTGAACTTCGCAGGCTTTTTCCTTCAGCACTTATTCATGCATTGGTAAAAAAAGGCAATGAAACTTTGCTTCAAAATCACCAAGATATCAACGAAACTTTTGTGTTTGATAAGTCCAGTGGCAAATTCAAAAACATCTTCAAACTCGGCAAAATATTCAAGCAACAGCAATACGATTTAGTTATAAATCTGCATCGCCACAGCAGTTCGGCACTCATAGCAAAATTGGCAAGTCCCAAAAATATTTACGGATTCAAAAAAAATCCACTATCATTTCTTTACGATAAAAAATTTCCGCACAATATAGGGGATGGCACGCATGAAGTCGAAAGAAATTTATCAGTTATTGCAAGTCTAGGTGCCGAATCTCATGTCCGACCAAGTTTGTATCCCACAACCGAAAACAATGAAAAAATTGCAATATATACTCAAGAACCATTTATTTGTATTGCACCTGCATCTGTCTGGTTCACAAAGCAATTGCCCGAGCACAAGTGGGTAGAGTTATTGCAAACTATTACAATCAAAACTTACCTCATCGGTGCCCCAGCTGATTTTCAATTGTGTCATACCATACTAGAAAAGGCACAAGCCAACCAATTGTACACCGAAACGCAATTCCCAAAACCAACAATAGAAAACCTAGCCGGAAAGCTATCACTCATGGAAAGCGTTGCCCTCATACAACAGGCGCAGCACCTCCACGCCAACGATTCTGGCCCAATTCATATGGCCTCAGCAGTTAACACACCCACAACAGCCTATTTCTGCTCCACCATCCCCGCATTTGGTTTCACCCCGTTAGCTGATAAAAGCACAATTGCCCAAATAGATTTTCCTTTAGAATGTCGTCCGTGTGGCGTGCACGGCTATAAAAGTTGTCCCAAAGGACATTTTAAGTGTTCAGAGATTAAAGTTGGGTAGAGCGTAATTTACTAAATTTATTTTTTTGGCGCTTTATCCGTCTCCGTCTGCAAGTCTAGGCACTTGGCAAACCTATGTCAGCAATTGCCGAAGAGGCAACACTTCCATCACGGTTTCCAAGCACAAGAGCTTTCCGCCTTTGCCGGGCGATGGGGGATTATTTTTAAAAATTAATTCTGATTTTAAAATTTATTCGTCGCATGCCACCCACCTTAATCCGCCCTCGAGGGCGGAGACAGACCGTATTCAGAATAAAATTATCGTATTTTATAAAAATAACAACTCGGAAATCTTGTCATAAATATTGCTCTAACTAAACTCCCAACTCCATCTGAAAATCTTCCATCAAATAGCCATTTCCAATATCAATGTCTTCTGTCTTGACGATTTTGAAGCCCAAATACTCGTAAAATTGTACGGCTTTGTTGAAGCGGTTTACGTTTAATGAAAGTTTATTTTGCTGCTTATCTTGGGAAATTTTTATTGAATAATCTATTAATTTTTTACCTATTCCCATTCCTTGAACACTCGGCAAAACATATATTTTGTGAATTTTAGTCGTGTTTTTTTCTGGATGATTGTGCTCTATCCCCATAAATCCAACTTCCAAATTATCGTGCTTCGCTAAGTAAAAATCGTGACCAGATTTGTTTTGTTTTTGTAAAACATCCAAACTGTACATCATTTCCAACATGTAAGTTATTTGTGTCTGCGACAATATATCTTTGAAAGTTGGCGGCCATGTCTTTTTAGCCAAAAGCTGAAGTCGGACTAAATCTATTTCTTCTGCCTTGTAAATTTCTATTTGAGCAAATTTAAAAGACATGCATAAAATCTAAAATTTCTTCCACTAATTCTTTTGAGATTTTCACTTCTTTATCATTGTACAATTTCAGTTGCTTTTCCATGTTGCATTTTTTACATGTCTTTAATACATGGGTCATATTTTTAATGAG
>JBBSUQ010000140.1:0-8771 GCA_038234235.1 Flavobacteriales bacterium | reverse complement strand
TATAATGATAATTACCATTTTGGTAAGTTTAAAAGCATTGAACGATAATGTTTTTCGTACAAAAATGATGTACATTCCATATCAGGTGCACCACGATAGACAAGTTTACCGAACGTTTACCCATCTTTTTGTTCACGCGGATGCGGGTCATTTGATTTTTAATATGATATCTCTTTATTTTCTAGGAGATTTTTTAGTTAAATCTTTTATTATCAGTTATGGGATGGTACAAGGTCAGTTTTATTTTGGCTTGTTGTATTTTGCTGGAGGTTTATTTGCAACTTTAATTCCTTTTGCTAGAAATAAAGACAATCCAAACTACAGATCTCTTGGTGCCAGCGGTGCTGTTTCTGCGGTTATTTTCGCAGCTATTGCTTGGGAACCAACTATGACCTTAAGACTTATGATATTGCCTTTTCCAATGCCTGCTTGGTTGTTTGGGGTTTTATATTTAGCTTTTGAATTTTGGTCTGATAAAAATGCGAAAGGCAATATTGCACATGATGCACATATTGGTGGCGCTATCTTCGGAATTTTATTTATATTGGTCTTGAATTTCGAAAAAATTCGGACAACATTAGAAAGTTATTTTTAATTATGGCATTACTCTACGTTAACAATAATGGGACAATTCTAGCTGGAAGCGGCCCTACAATCAATGCTGGTAATAGAGCACATTTATATGGCGATGGTTTGTTTGAAACTATTAGGGTCATTCATGGAAAACCAATAAATCTCGAAAATCATATTCAGAGAATTAAAGATGGTGCGCAAGTTTTAAAAATGCGTGTACCAGCATTTATGACCACTCCATTTTTTGAAGAAAAGATGATTGAATTGTTACAAAAATCTGAAATTTCCGAAGGTGGAAAAGTTAGACTATCGCTTGACAGAACAACAGGTGGAACTTACTTGCCTGAATCAAACGAAGTAACTTATTTTTTAGAAGTTTATACGCACCAAAGTGCCGATTTTGAATTGAACTCTAAAGGTTTGGAAATTGATCTTTTTACCAACATTAAAAAATCTAACGATGTTTTGGCAAATTACAAAACCAAAAATGGATTAATATATGTTATGGCGGCGCTAAATGCAAAAGAACGTGGATTGGATGATGTCTTAATTTCAAATTACAATGGTGGCATTCTAGAAAGTTCAAATTCAAATTTATTTGTTGTAAGTAATGGAGTTTTATACACTCCCGGACTAGAAGAAGGTTGTTTGGCTGGTACAATGCGAATGCAGATTATAAATTTGGCTCTTAATCATGGAATTAAAGTGTATGAATGTAATATTTTACCTCAAAATTTACTTTCTGCCGATGAAATATTTTTAACAAACGCTGTGAGAGGAATTGTTTGGGTTTCTGGTTACCGAACTAAAAGATATTTCAATACAATTGCCCGAAAACTTGTAGCATTTTTAAATGATCATTGGGAAGAACAATTGGGATTATAATATTTAAATTTCAAAAAGGTCCAACTGTTTACTAAACGGCTCATTTAAATCTTTCTCTAAATTAGAAAGGGAAACACCAACCAATCTTATGGATTTTTTTGTGGGAAAAATGTTTTCTACCAGTAGCTCAATATGATTTTTAAAATCTTTGGCATTTACAAATTCATCCAAAGTCTGGCTTCGAGTAATTTGTTTGAAATTTGAGAATTTAATTTTAAGTGTAATTGTTTTACCATGCAGTTTTAGTTTTTCAGATCTTCTTATTACTTCATCCACCAATTTTTCAGCTTCATCATTAACTTCACTCATGGTCACTAAATCTTTGCTGAAAGTATTTTCTGCACCAATACTTTTGCGCAGACTGTTTGAAACTACTTCGCGTTCATCAATCCCCTCCAAAAGATTGAATAAAAATGAACCCGATTTTCCGAAATGGAGCACCAAATCTTTTTCTGAATAACTTTTTAAATCTTTCCCTTTAAAAATGCCCATTTTATTCATTTTCTCAGCAGTTACCTTACCCACTCCATGAATTTTTCCTACAAACATATTGGCAATAAAATCTTTGGCATCCTTGGGTTCAATTACAAAAAGTCCGTTTGGCTTGTCTTGATCGCTGGCAATTTTGGCGAAGAATTTACAGTAAGAAACACCGGCTGAGGCATATAAACCTGTCTCGTTGTAAATTTCATTTTTAATAGCATTTGCAATAAAAGTTGCCGATTTTTGATTGATTTTATTTTCTGTGACGTCTAAATAAGCTTCATCCAAAGAAAGTGGTTCAATTTTGTTGGTATATCTTTTAAAAACTTTGTGTATGATTTTTGAATAATGTTTATACCTTTCAAAATTCGGTTTCACGAAAATTAATTCTGGACATAATTTTTTTGCGAGACTTGAACTCATGGCAGAATAAACACCAAATTTTCTAGCTTCGTAACTTGCAGCGGCAATTACACCCCTTTCGGCATTTCCACCTACAGCAACTGGAAAACCTTTTAATTCAGGATTGTCAACTTGTTCCACTGATGCGAAAAATGCATCCATATCAATGTGTAAAATCTTTCGCATTTATATTAAAATCTGAAAGTACATGTTAAAGAGAAAAGTAAAAATAGAGGTAAAAATTAAGATAAATAAGAAAAATTTTAAACAACAGGGAAGTATATTTTAAATTCAGTACCCACTTCTTTAATACTATTTACTACGATGTGTGCATCGTGATTATCGATAATTTTTTTCACGAGGGCCAAACCAATTCCAGTACCCGTGTATTTATTTTCATCGTGCAATCTTTGAAAAATAGTAAAAATCTGTTCGCTGTATTTCATATCGAAACCAATGCCATTGTCCATTAAAGAAATTTCATGAAAATCTCCAGACTGCATGTCGGTATTTATAAATTTTAAGTCTTCATATTTTACCAATTTATACTCTAACTTAATTTTTGGTGTCTGCTCATTAAATTTTAAAGAATTAGAAAATAAATTATAAAAAAGCTGCTTTAATTGTACTGGAAGACCTATAATCGTAGGCAATGCGTCCATTTCAATGCGTGCATTTTTTTCTTCAATTTGTAATTCTAAATCAATAATTACATCGCCAATCGTATGGTTCAGATTTACATTAGTGTGCTCTAACCCAATTCCATGTAAACGGGAATAAGAAAGTATGTCATTTATCTGGGAGCGCATGCGAATTGTAGAAACATCAATCTTTTCAAACAATTCTAATGTTCGCTCATCTTTATAAGGATTATAAGATTTGAGCATACTTAAAAAAGTTTGTACTTTTCTCAATGGCTCCTGCAAATCATGACTAGTAATATAGGCAAACTGTTCTAATTCTTCATTTCTTTCTTTGAGTTGAAAACCCGCATTTTCTAATTCCTTAGTTCTTTCAAGAATTAAATCATGTAATATTTTTCCGTTAATTTCTGAGTTTTGTTGGACATACATTTTCTGACTAACATCCACAACATAAATCCAAACCTCATCTATATTTTTTTCTGCATCCAATATACTTTGAAAATGAATGTCTACATAAGTTTTTAGTTCTATCGATATGGTAAAATTTACAAGAATGTCTTTTAAAAAAACTTCACTCTTTGCAATGTATAATTTATCTAAAATCTTATCAATGTTGTCAGCTTTCAGATATGTCAAAAAATCTTTGAGTTCAAAAACCTGCTGTAAATTTTCAAAACCAAATAAATTTTCAAAGTAATTATTGGAAAAATTTAATCGATTATTTTTAACATCCCAAACTGCTACTCCGAAATAGTTTGAGTTTATAACGCTACTGAGTTTTTTATTTTCAATATTTAAAAGTAAGGTAGCTTCGTTGAGTTGAATATTTGCCAACCTTAACTCTAATAATTTTACGATTTGTTTCGATAATTTTTTTAAAACTCCAATTTGAAATTCTGAAAGTTCTCTCGGTTTATGATCAATAACACACAAAGTTCCAAAGGTATTTCCTTCTTTGTCTGTTAATGGAAATCCTGCGTAAAAAACTACACCGTTTTCCATAGTTGCCAAAGGATTATCGGCAAATCTTTCATCTTTAGAAGAATCATTTATAAGAAAAAATTCATCTTGTGTATTAATTGCATGACCGCAAAAAGATATATTTCTAGCAGATTCTTCAATATCAATTCCTACCCTAGATTTAAACCATTGTCTATCCTTATCTATCAATGAAACCAATGAAATGGGTACACCGCAAATTTCAGAAGCCAACTGAGTTATAGCATCAAAATCCTCTTCGGGTAAGGTGTCTAATATTTGCAATTTGTCTAAGGCAGATAATCTCCTTATTTCTGAAAATGGTATCTCGGCTTCCTTCATTAAATGCAAATTTAAGAAATATAAGTTCCAAAAAACCTCACTGCCAAATTATTCAAATATTATGAGATTATATTGATTTTCATTCGATTATTGTTGAATATTAGCTACTTAAAAATGAATATTATTTATACAAATTAAAAAAATTAGTTTTGAGAAATGTTAATTATTTCTTTTAATTTCAAGATATTTCTCTATTTTTGAAAAGAATGTTGACAAAGGATCTTATTTCAGAATTAAAATCAATAACTGACAGAAATTTGTTGGCCTTAAAAAAGCATTTTAAACATCTCAATAATTCTCAACTTTCGTGGAAACCAAATGAGCTTAATTGGAGCGTTTCAGAGATTTTTGCGCATTTAAATGAATATGCAAGATTTTACAACAAACATTTTTTATTTAAAATAGACAAAACAAAATTTCGCCCAGGGAAGGAAGTATTTATTTCTTCTCCTTTAGGTCGTTCGGCATGGAAATCTATGAAATTGGGAAATTTGAACAATGTAAAACGAAAATTCAGAGCTAAAAGAGATTACGACCCGAAATTTACAAAACTTGTTAGTGGGGATGATGTTGAGAAATTCACGGAAAATCAAGATATAATGTTAGATATCTTAGAGCGTTCAAATGAAATAAATATTCGCAAAGCAAAAATACCAATTTCAATAAGTAAATTAATCCGCCTTAAATTCGGTGATGCGCTCATGTTTGTAATATACCACAACGAGCGCCACGTTCAACAAGCTCTGAATCTTCTAAAACATCCCAATTTCCCTAAAAAGTGATGTCTGATAATATTGCTTTTTGCAAAGTAAATATTGCGCCGTTAAGACGGGAAGCCAAAGACAGTTCAGAAATGGTTAGTCAGTTGTTGTTTGGCGAATTATTGGAAATTTTAGCAATTAAGAAACCCTGGGCTCGAATAAAATCATTAGAAGATAATTACGAAGGTTTTGTGGATGTTAAACAAATTGAAAATATCTCTGAAATTGAAGCGGAACAATGGAAATCAAATCGAAAAATACTTCAAGAAGAAATAATAAAAATTAGAGAGGGCTCTTATGAAATTAGCATTACACGTGGCGCCTTTATCGGAAAAGAACCTAAATTTAACATAGGCTATTTACCATTTGAATTGTTAACAGAATTAAAAACCAATTTTGAAAACTCTCCATTTCAACAAGCGTTTAAATATCTGGGAGTTCCATATCTTTGGGGAGGACGCAGCGCTTTCGGGATTGATTGTTCGGCTTTGATGCAAGTATGTTTTGCCATGACGAATATTAAATTACCTAGAGATGCCTATCAGCAAGCAGAAATAGGAAATAATTTAGATTACGGAAATATTCAACAAAATGATTTAGCTTATTTTCACAACGATCATGGAAAGATAATCCACGTAGGAATTTTAGATAATGATTTAAGTATCATCCATGCGAGTGGTATGGTTCGTAAAGATATTTTAACTAAAGAAGGAATATTTAACTCCGAAACAAAAATATTAACCCATAAATTGTCCTTTATTAAAAGGCTAGAATAAGAAAAGCATTTTATATTTGTAAAAAATTGAAAAACATGAAAAAAGACCAGGCGATTTTTGATTTAATTGAAGCGGAAAATCACCGCCAGTTAGAAGGTTTAGAACTTATTGCATCGGAAAACTTTGTAAGCGATGAAGTGATGCAAGCAATGGGAAGTGTACTCACAAATAAATATGCCGAAGGTCTTCCAGGTAAAAGATATTACGGTGGCTGTGAAATTGTAGATAAAGTGGAGCAATTGGCTATTGATAGATTGTGTGAATTGTTTGGTGCTACTTGGGCGAACGTTCAGCCACACTCTGGCGCACAAGCAAACGCAGCAGTTTATTTAGCTTGTTTAAAACCAGGAGATAAAATTTTAGGATTCGATCTTTCTCATGGTGGACATCTTACGCATGGTTCTACTGTAAATTTTTCCGGAAAATTATACGAACCACATTTCTATGGTGTTTCAGAAAGTACTGGTTTGGTAGACTATGACATGATGGAGCAAAAAGCCAACGAAGTAAAACCTAAAATGATAATTGTCGGCGCTTCGGCTTACAGTAGAGATTGGGATTATGCACGTGTAAGAAAAATAGCAGACAGCGTTGGCGCTTTAATTTTAGCAGATATTTCTCATCCAGCAGGATTAATTGCAGCAAAAATATTGAACGATCCATTGGACCATTGCCATATAATTACCACAACAACCCACAAAACCTTACGCGGACCTCGAGGTGGTGTTATCATGATGCGCAAAAATTTCGACAATCCATTTGGTTTAAAATGGAACAACGGCAATCCAAAATCGATGGGGTCTTTGTTAGATGCAGCAGTATTTCCAGGAATTCAAGGTGGACCATTGGAACATGTTATAGCAGCAAAAGCAGTAGCATTCGGCGAAGCATTGAATCCTTCTTACAAAACTTATATGTCGGAAGTACAGGCAAATGCTCGAGTAATGGCAGAAAGTTTTATTAAAAGAGGTTACAAAGTTATTTCAGGCGGAACAGACAACCACAGCATGTTGATTGATTTGCGCTCTAAAAAAGTTACCGGAAAAGATGCAGAAAACGCATTGGTTTTGGCAGATATTACCGTAAACAAAAACATGGTTCCTTTTGATACTGAATCTCCTTTTGTGACCAGCGGAATAAGACTTGGCACCTCGGCAATTACAACCAGAGGCGTAAAAAAAGAAGAAATAGATACCATAGTTGAATTGATAGACAGAGTATTATCAGACATTTCCAGCGAAGAGGTATTGGCGAGCGTTAAGAAAGAAGTTAATGCATTAATGAGCGGACGTAAGTTATTTGCTTGGTGATGGTTTTTAAATATTTCCCGATAATTAGTTTGACATTAATTTTGTCATTAATTTCATGCGAAACCAAAGAAGATTCAAATGTCTTCCATAAAATTGACGACCTTAAAAAAGGAGATTCTAAGTTCGCGAAAAATAAAAAACAAGACAAAGACGACAGGTTCAAAATTCTGCCTAATGAAAAAATCTTTAAATGCTATCACGATAATCTATCTAAACAGTTTGATATTGATTTAAAAGTTAAACACACAGAAGATTCAGCAGCGATAAATATTTCGATTTTAGATAAAAAATCTCTGTTAATGTTAACCGAATTAAATATTCAAAGTGGATACTTAGGTTCATTATTGTTCACTAAATGCAATGAAGTTCGCTCATATACTACTGGAATCAATAAAGACAAAGAAGTAGTTGATAATTCCTTTGGAGATTTTGTTGTAGCAGATTTCAATTTTGATGGCTTGGATGACTTAGCTGTTGCAATAGATACGGGCGGCAATGGTGGATATATTTATCGGTATTACTTACAAACGGACAAACACGGTTTTAATGAAGATAAATTTTTAAGTCAAACAATGATATTTTTCCCAACGGAATTCAATAAGCAAAATAAAACATTGAAAACCATTGTCCATGCTAGTGCTGGCTCTGTATGCGAATCAAAATATAAATTTTATAATGGTTCATGGCAAGAAGTTGAACGAAAATTTGTTGGGATTTAAATTCAATTTAATATGTTAATGAAACTGCTATCAGAAATTCTTGATTCATATAATCAAATAGCTCATTTTCCTAAGAGTGGAATTCTAATCAAAGCAGATAAAGGCATTTATCAAATTGTCGTGAATAAACAAACATCTACAAACTTAATTCAGTACAAAAAAAATCTGTGTAATCTGTGGTCAAAAAATCGTACCTTTCACTAACAAAACTTTGCTACAATTTGAAAAAACTAATTCTCCTTTCTTTAATTTTTATTTTGAGCGGTAAATTTTATGCTCAAAACGATACGATTAATCAAACAGACGCCGAAGGTAAAAAACAAGGTTATTGGATTTATTATGGGAAAGATAAGCCAGAAAGTGGATATCCACCCGAATGTAAAATTGATGAAGGAACATTTGTTAACGACCGAAAAGAAGGAATATGGAAATACAATTGCCATAATGAAATTATTTTCGAAGGTCTGTACAAGGATGAAGAAAAATGGGAAGGAAAAGAATATGTTTACGATAAGGATGGAATTTTAATTAAAGTGAAAATCTGGAAAAACGGTGAATATCATTCTGATGGACAATTGTAAAATTTAAAAAAATGGAAAATAACAAGCTTATTTAATAATGTATTCATTAATTTTAGCTAATGAAATCGCTTAAAATTGCATCAGTTCTTATAATTTTTAGCTTTTTGAGCTGCAGAGAATCTGACGTTGAACTAAATGTATTAGATCAAGTAAAAGGATATGAAATTTCTGATTTTAAATATTTAACTCATATCGAAGCTCAAGAATTTGAAAAAGATTCTTTAAGAAATCCAAACTCAAATTATTATTTGACTGACTTAAATTTACGAGAAGTTGCCGGATTAATGTTATTGGATTCAGTTCAACCTTCTGATAAT
>JBBSUQ010000139.1:0-8938 GCA_038234235.1 Flavobacteriales bacterium | reverse complement strand
CACATGGAAATAATATTTGTAATTATTTGAATTGATGTGTGGAAATCGCGATTGCATTGTAGTTCGCAATGCATTGCGAACTACAATGCAATCGCGATTTCCACACATCAATTCAAATAATTACAAATATTATTTCCATGTGACAAAAAAAACCATCACAAAAATGTAACGCGACAACAAATCAAACGAGATACACCACACAGAACAATCCAATAAAGACAACATTATTCAAAAACGCTCTTTATTTCTCGATACAGAAATCAAAAAATATTCAAAAAAGAATCGTAATAATAATTTTATAACTATTTTTGATAAAATATTCCTATAATATAATTATAATATTAAACCTCATGAAAAATTTTAAAAATAAATATCGTGGAACTACGACTAGATTACAACATTACAATTATGGTCAAAATGGTGCCTATTTTATTACGATTTGTTGCCACAACAAATCCCAATTTTTTGGTAAAATTATAGAAGGTAAAATGATACTTAACGATTTGGGTAAAATTGCCCTTAAAGAATGGATAATTACACCTGAAATTCGACCAGATATGAATTTGTTTCTCGGAGAATTTGTGATTATGCCAGACCATTTTCACGCAATTTTAATAATTGGTTTAAATAATTATAATTCGCAAACTGAAAATATAAATGGAATTGAAACTATCAATTTCATTCATAAAACAAACGAATTCGCACCTCAATCTAAAAATTTAGCATCAGTCGTCAGGGGATTTAAATCATCCGTTACAATGAAGGGAAGACAAATAAATCCTGAATTTAAATGGCAAAGAAAATACCATGATCATGTAATCAGAAACAATACATCCTTCAGACAGATAAATAAATACATTATCGAAAACCCTATGAAAACTGATTAAGCATATTAATACCATTAATGAACTTTATCATTGCTTTCAAAATTTAATTTCTAATCCAAAAAAAATATCTAATTTAAAAACATAAAATATTGAAAATTTTTAAATGAAATTTAAAGATATACTGAACATCACACACCACCGTCCGTGGAATTTACCTCTAAAAAGATGGAAGTATTATCAAGAATGGAATGACGCTTTGTTTCTTCATTGGAAAGTGGAGTTGGAAGATTTAAAATAGTTTGTTCCCGAAAATTTAGAAATTGATGTAATTGATGGTTCCGCTTGGGTGTCTATTGTGGCGTTTAAAATGCAAACAATTAGACTGCGAAATCTGCCTTCTTTAAAACTAGTATCAGATTTTCATGAAGTTAACATCCGAACGTATGTCAAAAAAGATGGAAAATCAGGTGTTTATTTTATTAGTATGGAAGGCGGAAAACAGCTTACTTGCATCATTTCAAAAAGTATATCAAAATTACCTTACAGATATTCTAAAACGAAAAGAAATACAAATTCCTATTATTCAGAATTCAAGAAATCAAAAGACAAACTAAAAATAGAATCCCAAATTAGCAAATAGCGTAGGATTTCTATTTGGCAAATGCAGTAAATGTTTTAATTTGAAACAAATATTTGTTTTGTATTCAAACAATATTTATCTTTATTCTGTTAAGCAGCATAAAATAAATTGAGATGAACATAAAATTGTCACAAAAGCAGATAGGTCAGCGGATAACTGAACTACGTAAAATGAAGGGTTTGTCTCAAGAAGATTTGGCTAAAAGTGTCAAAATTTCGCGACCATCATTGGCTCAAATTGAGTTAGGAAACAGAAGTGTTGATATTTTTGAATTGCAAAACCTATCAATGGTTTTAGAATTTTCGTTGGATGATTTTATGTCTAAGGATTTCTCCCCCGCTAGCTATCGGGATCAAGATTTAGATGGAAAAGAAGAAAAAAAGGTAAAGAAAGAAAAAGAACGTATTTCTGTTCCAACGTTGCAAGTTAATAAGTTTAAAAATGTGTTGTTGTATATTCTTGAACGTTGTGCAGGTAAGCCCAATGTTGGCGAAACAGTTCTTTACAAATTGCTTTATTTTTCTGACTTCAATTATTATGAATTGTATGAGGAGCATTTAACAGGTGCTAAGTATCGCAAATTACCTTTTGGCCCCGTGCCACAAAAGTTAGATACAATTATTAATCAAATGATTAATAAGGGTCAACTGCAAAGAGTAAAAACAGAATATCACGGTTTTCCTCAAACTCGTTATTTGCCTTTAGAAAAAGCTGATTTAACTGAATTAAGGGCAAGTGAAAAGGATGTGATTGACAAGGTTATTGAACAAATGAGTGATTGGTCGGCAAATATGATTAGTGATTATTCTCATAAAGACTTGCCTTGGGAAGTTACAGACGAAGGCAAAGATATTAGTTATGAGTTGGCTTTTTATAGAGAGTTGCCTTATTCGGTTAGAGTTTACAATGATGAAAATGAATAAGCAATGGAGTTTTATCAATTATCCGAATTTGACAAAGATTTGAAATCACTTTTAAAGAAATATAGAACTTTAAATGACGATTTACAAGAAGTTAAAACCATTCTAAAAAAACGGCCAAATGAAAGTCCACCGTTTAGTTTTCGTATAGATAACTTGGGTTTAGATACGTGTATTATAGAGGTTAAAAAAATTGCTTGTAAGGCTTTGAAAGGAAGAGGAGTAAATTCAGGATTGAGATTGATATATGCTCATTTTCGTGATGATCAAAAAATTACATTCATTGAATTGTATCACAAAAACGACAAGGAGAATGAAGACAAGAACAGAATAACGGATAATTTTAAATAAGTAAACAATGGCAAATGGTTGCCCAACTTTTGAGTTAATACTAAACTCCTTAAAAATAAATTATCCAAAATATAACTCACTACTTAATGAATCTCCTGATTTAATGCACTATTCGCCAGGTGTGAAACTAATTGCTTGGGGAAGAATAAACTATTGTAAGGACACATATCAAAAAAAATGGTCGATTCAAAATAAATGAACCGACCAAATTATATCTATTAAATTTTAATTCTTTTAATGCTGATGTCTGTCCAAATCTAAAATTTCTAAATCGAAAATTAAATCTGCGTAACCTGGTATTGGACCCCGACCATTGGGACCGTAAGCTGCATAATAGGGAATGAATAATTTTATTTTTCCACCTTCGCCTATCATTGTCAATCCTTCTTCAAAACCTGGTATCATTCTCTGATCTTTAAAATGGAATCCCATTGGCTCATTTCTGTCATAAGAACTATCGAATTGCTTGCCGTCTTTTCTGAATGTGCCTCTGTAATGAACTGTCAAACTATCGTGTGGCATAGATTTCATTGCACCGCCTTCTTTTTCTATCACATAAACTAATCCACTCGGACTCAACAGTGCATTTGGATAATCTTTTTTAACAAGCTCATACATGTAAGCGCTGTATTCTTGCTCAGACATATTTTTAATTTTTTCATTTTCGGCTCTGGCAGCTGCTTCTTTATCTTTTATATCTTTCATGCGCAGTTCGTTCTTCACAACCTCAGCAGTAAAAACTTTCTCAGCTTTAAATTTTCTTGCCGCTTTTCCTTTTCTGATTATAGTAATTTTCGTCATTACATCGTTTTGCTCAATTTTATCTACCACATCTAATCCATAAATTACATGCCCAAAAACGGTATGCAAACCATCCAACCAAGGTGTGGCAGTGTGCGTAATAAAAAACTGACTTCCATTTGTCTTTCCGGCGTTTGAAAATGGTTCTTTAGAATTTTGAGGATCTGAATTTGCCATTGAAAGAATACCCTTTCTATCGTGCATTAAGGTCTCATCGGTTTCATCATAAAAAGCATAATTTGGACCTCCAGAACCTGTTCCCAAGGGATCTCCACCTTGAATCATAAAATTAGGTATAACTCTGTGAAATTTTAAACCATTGTAATATGGTTTTTCAAATTCTAAAGAATCGTTAACTTCAAAATCTCCTTCTGCCAAACCAACAAAACTTGCAACGGTCATTGGTGCCTTTAAAAACTCCAATTTACAAATCATTACGCCTTTTGTGGTTTCAATTTTAGCGTACAAACCATCTTCCAAATTCAAAGTATCTTTTCCTTTTGCCGATGCAAAATTTACCGTAAAAAAGTTTAGTATTATTGCCAATACAAACAGCTTATTAATTTTCATATTTGATTTATTTATTAAATTATTAGTTTCTTTTATCTACTCCCCAAGACATTTTATTTCTTATTGTATCTAAAAAATTATTGTCTTCAAACTTTACAACATTTATCATGAAATCGGCTTTATTAACCGTAACTTCTTCTCCTTCTTTAATATTTTTAGAAACGCCGTCCAAACTCACCAAATACCTTCTGTCTCTGCCTTCAACAGTTAGTTTAATTGGCATGTGATCTGGCACAACCATTGGTCTTACATTTAGATTATGTGGTGCAATGGGTGTTAAAATATGCACTTGGCAACCTGGCGTAACAATTGGTCCACCGCAACTCAAATTGTATGCCGTTGAGCCCGTTGGTGTTGCTACTATCAATCCATCAGCCCAATAAGAATTTAAATATTTATCTTCCAAAGAGGCATGAACAGTAATCATTGAAGAGGTATCTTTTTTCTGCAATGTAACTTCATTTAATGCAAAATTATTTTCTCCAAATACATTTGAAACCGTATCTACTTTAATTAAACTCCTCTTTTGAAATACATATTTTTTTTCACGAACTAAATCCATGGTTTCATTTAATCCTTCTTTCGGAATATTTGCTAAAAACCCAAGTCTCCCACTGTTAATTCCTAAAATCGGGACACCACTATCGCGAATGTATTTTACTGTTTGAATGAAAGTTCCATCTCCACCAATGCTAAAAGCCAAATCAATTCCTTTTGAGAAATCTTTATAGGATGTAAATTCTTTGATATTGTGAGAAATTCCAACCTTTTTTATCAACTGGGATTTCAAATCTTTTTCTAAAATAGGATGCCAACCAAAATCTGAAAGTATCGACAAAAACTCAACGAAATCGCTGGCATTTTGTTTGGTTACTTTTCTTCCATAAATAGCTACATTCATAAATTTACATCTTCAAATAATTCATTAATGCCTCGTAGCGAAATTGCATATCATCCAATGCTTCACTTTTTTGAAAAGATGCCTTAATTACGTAATCAAATCTTTCAAAAGTACGAATTATCCTATCTAATTCCACTTGATTTATTTTTAGTGTAACTTCCAAATTAGAACTATCAGGATTGGACATAATATAAGAACTCAAAATTCTAGCATTGTTACTTTCAACAATTTGGGCAATTTGAGCCATTGAATAATCAATTTGGTTTACTTCTAAAATTAATATTCCGCCAATTTCTCGAACGCTGCCAGTATTTGCAAGTTTCCCAATAATTTCATACATAGTTGTCATGCCAAGATATTGTTCATTGTCATCTAAAATTGGCATAACTGAAATTTTGTGATCGGCTATTCTTGCAAGTACTTCATAAATATGAACACCTGAAAAAACATAAGGACGTGGAAGATGATCGAACAATTTGTCCAAGGTTTCATCTTCATCGAGCTTATCCAAAATATCGGTTTCGGAAACTACACCTACGTAATTTCCCTTTTTTAATACGGGTAAGTGACTCAATTTAAATTCATCCATCCAGCGGAGGGCTTTATTCCCTGTGTCTGAATGTTTAAGAGGAGGAATTTCTTCCGTTATAAGATCTAATGCTATCATTTCTATGCGCCAAATTAGTAAAATAGTCGCTAACTTTGTGTTAAAGCTTTGTCAAAAATTATTCCAACTATGGTAAAACTAAGTGTAAATATAAATAAGATTGCAACTTTACGCAATGCAAGAGGCGGAAATTATCCAGATGTTTTACAAGTTGCTATAGATTGCGAAAGATTTGGTGCAGATGGAATTACAGTACATCCAAGACCTGATGAACGACACATAACTACCCAAGATGTTTATGCACTTTCGAAGGTTGTGAAAACAGAATTTAACATTGAAGGTTATCCGGATGAGCGTTTCATGAAAATTATTGAAGAACTGAGACCCGCACAAGCAACTTTGGTTCCCGATCCGCCGCATGTACTCACTTCAAATGCTGGCTGGGATACAAAGAAACACTTACATTTTTTGCAAGAAATAAATAACAAACTCAAATCTTGGAATGTAAGATCATCCATTTTCGTTGATACTGAAATGCAAAATATAGAATATGCGGCACAGACCAATGTCGATAGAATTGAATTGTACACAGGACCATTTGCCGAGAACTTTGCGAAAAATAAAGAAAAAGCTATTGAAGCGTACATACTTGCAGCAGAAAAAGCAAACGAATTGGGTTTAGGAATAAACGCTGGCCACGATTTAAGCTTAGAAAATTTAAAATATTTCGCAGAAAATATTCCATCGCTTGCCGAAGTTTCAATTGGTCATGCTCTTATTTCAGATGCACTTTATTTAGGTTTAGAGAATACTATTCAGAGGTATAAACTTCAGATGATGGTTAATGGTTAAATTGTTAATGGTTAATTGTTAATTGTTAATGGTTAATGGTCAATAGTCAATGGTCAATGGTCAATGGTCAATGGTCAACGGTCAATGGTCAATGGTCAATAGTCAATAGTCAATAGTTAACGGTCAATGGTCAACGGTCAAGAGTCAATGGTCAACGGTCAATAGTCAATGGTCAATGGTCAATAGTCAATGGTCAATAGTCAATGGTCAATGGTTAACGGTCAATAGTCAATGGTCAATTAATTGCTTGAATTTCATATTTTTTAAGTTCTCTTTTGATTCGCTTTTTTTTCATAAATCGCATGGTTTGCTTTTGATTTAATTTTATAATTTTTGCTTTAATAGGATAGATTAAACCAATTACAGAAATTGGTATTATATAAATTTTGTTTTCTGAACAATTGAGTGTCAGTGAATCTTTAATAAATTCATGAGTAATGTATTTATATTCCCCAGATTTCACTTTCACAGATTTACAACCTCGTATCCATAAATTCTTATAATCTAGACCCCTTGTGAATATTGTCACAGGTGCAATACTTAGAAGAGGGGAAATTGTACGATAAAAAATTATAATAGATTCGCCTTTTAAATCGTAGTTTAAAGAATCTGTATTTTGAGAATACAAAGAACATTTAGGTAATACAATAAGTAATAATACAATAAATAATTTTGTGTTCATAATTCAATTTTTTAAAGTGTCTTTTTAATTATAAAATAAATATTAATATTTCCATTAAATAAATAGATTATTTTGTCTAAACCTACCGCTTCACAACCCTCCATTCACGAGATTAACCTTCGCCAATAATTCGAACGAGATAAATACCCGGTGCCAAATTGCCAAGTTGTATGGTTTCTTCTTCATTGGCAAGTAATTTTCTTGCTACTTCCATTCCCTGCATATCAAACACTCGAATTTCTTTGTTGGGAACTTCTAAAAATGCTTTGTCTACAGAAATATAAACCATATCTTCTGTCGTGTTCGGGTAAAGTGTCATGTTATAACCAGCCAATGTTGCTTGCTCCGTATTTGAAGAGTCTGATTGGTTGTTTCCGTTTGCTATAATTAATGCAGGCAACATGCTGCGTTGCACTCTGTTTCCTGCTGCATCGTAAGTGAATTGTGTTGGTTGAGCGTTGCTGTTTAGGGCTAGAGCTAGGAAGAATATTGTTGTGTATTTTTTCATAATTGTTTATTTTTTTGGAATTACAACACAATATGTTTTAAGTTCCTTCTGGATCTTTCTTTTTTTAAGGTACTTTTCTGTTTGCTTTCTATTTAATAAAATTGGTTTGGTGTCTAACGGAAAAAATATACCAACCACTCTAACTTTTACAATATAGATTTGGTTCTTTTCCAAACTTAAGACTAATTCTCTCTTAATTAACTCTTGACCAAAAATAGAATATTGACCAGCAGATAATTTTCGAGAGGTGCAGCCAAAATTCCATAAATTCGGATGGATATCATTGGATACGTACACAGTGACTGGAAGCGTACCGAAAAATGGATTAATTCCTCTATGAAAAATTACCAACGATGAATCTTGAAGATTGTACTTTACACTATCCGCTATCTGAGCAGAAACATATAAATTAACCAGTCCAATAAGGGCAAGTAACGAAAATTTTAATTTTGTCATAAAATATCAATAAGTTTTAACTGTCATGTTTACTTAATTCTTTTTTTACCCGCTTTCGCTTAAGGTAACGTTCCGTTTGTTCAGGTGTCAATAAATATGGCTTTGACACTATTGTAAATAACAATCCAACTACCCTTAATCGAACGACATAAATTTGATTTGCTTCTATATTAACTTTTAACTTTTGAGAAAATAATTCTTGACAATAAAAAGTATATTCTCCTGTAGCTAATTTCCCTGATGCACAACCAAAATACCACAAATTAGGATGTAATTTATCTGAAGCATAAATGGTACTAGGCATTAAAGAAATAAGTGGATTAAAACCTCTACAAAATATTATTATAGATGAGTCTTGATTATTTCTTTGTAAATTATCTTCTCTTTGAGAAAAAGCGTTTATTGATAAAAAAATGCTGAAAGTTGCTGTTATTAACTGTTTCATATATTCAAATAATAAGTATTAAAAATTGTAAGCTTCTTTCCAAAAATTTTTAGTCCACCACTTTGGAACTGCAGAAGAATCAGATGTAACTATACCGTATATAGTACCCCAAATTGCGAGAGTCGGTCCATGAATTAATTTATTGGCACTAAAAGGTATTCCTTTTAAATATTTATTATTAATTCTTATACCATAATTTGGAGCAAAACCAAGAGATCCTCCTTTATCGACTGCGGGCGTTAGACCAAGACTTGCGTTTCCGTTTGCTATAATTAATGCAGGCAACATGCTGCGTTGCACTCTGTTTCCTGCTGTATCGTAAGTGAATTGTGTGGGTTGAGCGTAGCTGTTTAGGGCTAGAGCTAGGAAGAATATTGT
>JBBSUQ010000138.1:0-9020 GCA_038234235.1 Flavobacteriales bacterium | reverse complement strand
TGGTTATGGTCAGTGATGTCTTTTATTTGTCCGTCTTCAGAGCCAAAGGCATAGCCTTCTGATGCAAGACCTGTAATAGATTTTGGAAAAGCCCAGGGCTTGGAAGCAAAGGAATTTTTGTATTTTTTTATAATTGCTGTTTTGTTTTTAACCATTACTTACAAATTTAGACTATAAATTTAATATTATGTCCGCATAGCAAAAGTATGTATTATTTTTTAAATGGCGTGAAAATTTAATTTATTTTGAGTTGAAATCATAGACATTTTTGTTGCATCTTAGCAAAAACAAACCAACAATTCCCCAATTTCTCCCTATCTTAGCATCATTCAAAAAATCAAAAATGCAAAAGAAAAAGATCGTTTTCATAACCGGAGCGGGCATGAGTGCCGAGAGTGGAATTTCTACTTTTAGAGATTCAGATGGTTTGTGGGAAAATCATAGAATTGAAGATGTGGCGAGTCCGGAAGGTTTTAAGAGAAATCCGAAATTGGTGTTGGATTTTTACAATGCGAGGCGCAAACAACTTTTTGAGGTGGAACCAAACGAGGCGCACAAACTCATTGCCCAACTTGAAGAAAATTTTATTGTGGATATCATCACGCAAAATGTAGATGACTTGCACGAGCGTGCCGGAAGTACAAAAGTTTTGCACCTACACGGAGAATTGCGCAAAGCACGAAGTACCAAAAACGAAAAACATTGCATTGCTTGGGATGCCGATTTAAACGAAGGTGAACTTTGTCCCGACGGTCACCAAATGCGACCGCACATTGTGTGGTTTGGAGAAATGGTGCCAGAGATTGAAAATGCTATGAAAATTGTACAAAAAGCAGATATTGTGGTGGTAGTTGGTACATCTATGCAAGTTTATCCAGCAGCTGGGTTGGTGTATGAGGCGAGCTCTAATGCAGACTTATACTTTATAGATCCTAATCCAAATATCTCGGGAATGCAAAAGGTGAAAGTTTTTGCAAAGACCGCTACAGAAGGTATGAAAGAGTTGGTGGAGATTTTAATGAAATGATTTCGTACGGTAAAGGTCTACTGTTTTTTTTCGCAGTGTAAGATGATCACTCAAGCAAATGAGTTTTCCGATGTTTTGTGTCGTACCTACGGCACTTGATTGGTAAAATTGTTTTCACAATTTTACCAATGTTACATCCCTAACGGGACTAAAACTACTAAATTTAAAAATCAATTCTAATTCGAGTTTTACAATTGTATAATTCTAAAGGATTTTTGAAATTCTTCGATATTTATTACCAAAATTGCTCGATTTTTTTAATTTTGCACCGAAAACTTCTTATTCTACGGTGCAGAAAGCTAATAAAGGTACAGCAATATTATTATTTAGTCGGAAGGCAGAGGAAGAAGTTTATGCTAAGAAACTTAGTTCAAGTCTTAATTCAGATCAAAATCGCCAACTTTTTTCGCACCTTATTTCAAAGAGCAAGCAACTCATGTATGATTCAGGCTTGGATTATTTCCACTCCTCTGAATTTATTGATAACGACTCGAGATCTTTTGGTCTTAAACTTTCAACTGCGGTAAATTTTGTTTTTAATAAAGGTTATGAATCTATAATTATTATTGGAAATGACACGCCCAATCTTTCTCTAAATCAAATACAAAAAGCGCAAGAAAATTTAAAGAATGACATCAACACCATTGGACCTTCAACTGATGGTGGAACTTACCTCATCGCTTTTCAAAAGTCGGATTTTAATACAGAAAATTTTGAAGCTTTAAGTTGGTGTACGAATGAATTAAATGAAGAATTAAAAATTGAGCTTTCAGGTTTCGGTCATGCTATTAAAGAATTAGATATTCTTGGTGATTTGGACAATAGAAAAGATTTTGATAATTATTTAGTTGAAAATAAAAATAGCAGTTTAAGAAAATTATACCAATTTTTAATACATACATACTTTCACGAAGAAAAGGTTTTTAAAAGTAAAGCTTTTTCGAAATGTGCAAATGTATTGCGAGGACCGCCAAGCCACAATCTACAATCTGAAAATAGAGCAGCATAAAAACGCTCTCAAAAATCAAATCCTTACAAAGTTTAACAGTAACGAGAAATAATTTTTATTTCCCTTAAAAAATTAATTATGATTAAATATTTATGCTTCTGCTTTTGCATGAGTGCTTTCCTTGGTGTATTTGCCCAAGGTAAAACCGTCTCGGGAACAATAACCGATGATAAAAACCAACCCATATATTCTGCCAAGGTATTTGAGCGTGGAACAGATAATGGAACTTTAACCGATGAAGACGGAAAATTCTCTCTTAAAATAAGTTCTGACACTTCAGTTTTAGTTGTGAGAGCAAACGGATATGAAGAAAAAGAAGTAATAGTTTCAGGACTATCGATCTTTTCTGTTGTAATGACAAACTTGGTTCAAGAAGAAGATGGTGTAGTTGTAACAGCTTTAGGTTTAGAAAGACAAACCAAAGATTTGGGATATGCCTTTCAAGAATTGAAAGCCAAAGAAATTTCTGAAATTAAAGCCGTAAACTTCTTAGATAATTTAAGTGGTAAATTGGCAGGTGTAACAATAACTCAAGGACCAACGGGTGTTGGCTCAAGTTCTAAAATTACCATTCGTGGCGAGGCATCTTTTACCAACAATAATCCGTTGTTCGTAATTGATGGAGTTATCATTAACAACAATTCAGTAAACAATATTACCAATGATGCTGCTGCAGGTTTCCAAACTGTAGATTTCGGAAATGGTGCAATGGATATTAATGCTGATGATATTGCTTCGGTAAACGTTTTGAAAGGACCAGCAGCGGCGGCACTTTATGGTACAAGAGCTTCTAATGGTGTTATAATCATCACAACTAAAAGTGGAGAAAAATCTAAAGGTATTGGTGTTAGTTTTAATTCAACTACTTATTTCGAAAATCCATTTAAATTGCCAGATTTTCAAAACAAATACGGACAAGGAAATTCAGGTAATTTTAAATATGTGAACGGTCTTGGTGGTGGAATCAATGACAATATCTCTTACAGTTGGGGACCACAATTAGATCAAGGAACATTGATTCAACAATACGATAGTCCAGTTTATATGGCGAATGGTGAAGTTGTGAGAGGTGGAGACGTTGCAGTTCATGGCGGTCAACCAATAACTCCGACAGAATTTAAATCAAATCCAGATAATCTTAAAAACTTTTTTAATACGGGAGTTACAGCAATAAATAATGCATCTATCGGCCAAGCATTCGATAGAGGATCTTATCGTTTGTCTTTTAGTGATTTAAGAAGTGAATCTATTATTCCGGGTGTAAATTATGACCGCAAAAATGTTAGTACGCGCATGACATTCAATCCCACTACAAGAATAAAAATTGCTAGTTCTATTAACTACATAAATTCTTCTAGTGATAACAGACCTGCAAATGGTTACGGATCTGAAAACATAAATTATGCGCTGGTTGCCTGGGGTCCGAGATCATTAGACATTGATCCTATGAAAGATTATTGGCAACCTGGATTGGAAGGATTGAAACAATATTCTTTCAATTACACTTTTTTCGATAATCCATATTTTACATTATTAGAAAATAGAAACGCTTTCGGAAAAGACAGAATTTTCGGAAACATAGCAGCTACTTATTCTTTTACAGAAAATTTGGATGTTACAGTAAGATCAGGTACAGATTATTCTAACGAAAGAAGAACTTATAGAAGAGCATTCAGTTCTAACAGATTTCAAACGGGCGCTTATGCAGAAAACGATATCGTATTTAGAGAAACGAATTCTGATGTATTGTTAAACTACCGCACACAATATGAAAATTTTAAAATTGAATATTCAGTTGGAGCAAATCAAATGCAACAATATACATCTAACAAGCAAGCCCAAGCTTTAACATTGGCTCAGCCTGGTATTTTTAGTCTTACTAATGCTGCGTCGCCAATTCAAGTTTTTGAATATTATGGTAGAAAAAGAATAAACAGTGTTTATGGCTTGGTGAAAATTTCAATTAAAGATTTCTTGTACTTTGATATTACAGGAAGAAATGATTGGTCAAGTGCGCTAGCAACACCAAACGGAAATTCTGATATTTCATTCTTTTACCCTTCTGTTTCTAGTTCATTTATCATTTCTAATGTAGTTGATTTGCCAAAATCTATCTCATTTTTAAAAGTAAGAGCGAGTTTTGCTCAAGTAGGAAATGATACAGATCCTTATCAAACTTCAGGAACTTATGATTCTCAAACACCCTACTTGAGTCAGCCTACATTCAGTGCATCTTCTACAGTTCCTAATAGAAATCTTTTACCAGAAAACACGAATGCAGTTGAATTTGGTTTGGATTTAAGGTTTTTCGGAGACAGATTAAATTTTGATTTTACTTATTACAATGCATTAACTACAAATCAAATTATCAGTTTGCCAACTCCAATATCTTCAGGATACAGTCAGCAAGTTGTGAATGGTGGTGCAGTTCGCTCCAAAGGCATTGAGATCATTGCTGGAATAAACACCATTAAAAAAGAAAACTTTACTTGGAACACAACATTCAATTTCAGTTTAAACCGCACAATAGTTGAAGAATTGCCAGAAGGAGTTGAGAAATTGACTTTGGGTTACTCATCTGTTTATAACAATGTAAACCAAACTGTTTTCGTACAAGTAGAGCAAGGTGGCAGAGTTGGTGATTTATACGGAACTGGTTATTTAAAAAATGAAAATGGAGATTTTGTTCTTACTGCAGCTGGAAATTATATTGCAGATAACAATTTAAAAAAATTGGGTAATTACAATCCGGATTTCATTCTTACTATGAATAACGGTTTTGAATACAAAAACTTCAATTTTGGCTTTTTGTTTGATTGGAGACAAGGTGGTATCTTAGTATCTAGAACTCAGGCTTTGGCGGGTGTTGCAGGTCAGTTGATAGAAACAGAAGACAGACCAGAAGAAGGTATCGTTGCAGAAGGAGTTGTAAATGTTGGTACGGCAGCAAACCCTGAATATGTTCAGAATACCACTGCTATTACTGCAGAAAGTTACTACCGTCAATATTATGATAGAAATCATGAAGAAAACAATACTTTAAATGCTTCTTATTTAAAATTAAGACAAATTGCTATTGGTTATACATTCAAATCAAAAGATGGTACAGGATATTTCAGTAATGGTAAAAGTTTAGGATTATCTATTATTGCGAGAAATGTATTCGCTATCTCAGCAATTCGCCATTTTGATCCAGAGCAGTTTGCTATACAACAACAAAAATTTGTAGGCGGTGTAGAAGATATGTCTTATGTATCAACAAGAAGCATTGGTTTGAAAATAGGATTTAATTTTTAAAAAATAAAAACATGAAAAATATTATAATATTATCGTCTTTAATTTTGGGTTTAGGCTTCAGTTCTTGTAAAAAGAAATTCGAAGAGTTAAATACAAACCCAAATGCACCGACATCTGTAGAACCAAATTTACTTTTAAGACAAGTTATATACAGTTATGGTGAAGAATTATCTTATGAAGGATTCGTAGCTGGTGATTTACTGGGTCAGTATTCAACAGCAGTAGATTTTAACCTATTTGATAGACATGATTTGTCTTCAGCACAGTATGGCGGAAATCCATGGCCCGCAATTTACCGTAATTTACGTGACAATGAATTATTGCTCGAAAAATCAAGATCTAAAACTACGTATGCAGTTTATGAAGGTCCGGCATTAATTTTAAAAGCGTATATGACAGCTGCACTTACAGATATCTATGGAGATGTTCCTTATTCAGAAGCTTTACAAGCGAATAATGGCAATTCTTCGCCTGCTTTTGATAAGCAAGAAGACATATATATGGCTGCGGGTGGAATATTAGATAATTTGGATAAAGGTATTGCTGCTATACAAGCTTATACTGGAGCAATCACTTTGCAAGGAGATATTTTATTTAATGGCAATCTTGCTGCTTGGGTAACTTTTGCAAATTCTTTAAAAATTAAAGCGTTAATGCGAATTTCGGATAAAGTAAATGTTGCAAGTCAGTTGCAAGCAATTTATACCAGCGGAAATTATATGAATACAAATTCTCAAAATGCAAAATTTAGTTTCACAGCGACTTTGCCAAACAGTTTTCGTATGGCAGCATTAAAGCAAGGAGATTTTAATTTATTCGTTATGTCGCTTACTGCTCAAGAAATAATGCAAGATAGTTTGGCTGATCCTAGAGTTGCAATATTTTACAGACCCGCAGTAAATTTTCCGGGAATGTATAAAGGATTATTGAACGGCCCAAATGCTGCAACAACATCAACTTCGGTTGCCGATTTTTCTTTAATGGGAACAATTTTTAGAGAAGAAACAAACAAGTTGAAATGTAATTTTTTAACTGCATGGGAAACAAATTTCTTCTTGGCTGAGGCCGCTCAGAGAGGTTACATTAGTGCAAGTGCTCAAATACTTTATGAAAATGGGGTTCAATTGGCGTTTGAATATTGGAATGTGACAATGCCAGCAACTTATCTTACGGCAGGCAATGCTCAGTTTGGAGCAAATGGTGCAGATCCAATTGAGCAAATTGTTACTCAAAAATGGATTGCCAATATCATTAATGGTTATGAAGGTTGGATAGAGTTTAGAAGAACGGGTTTTCCACAATTAAAAACAGTTCAAGCAAGTTTAAATGGTGGTTTGTATCCTGTGCGCATGCCTTATCCGGGAACGGAAGCAGCGCTTAATGGAAACAATTATACCACTGCGGCAGCAAACACAAATGGAAACAGTATCAATACCAGAGTTTGGTGGGATATTAATTAATAATATTTAATGCAAGAATATTCAACAGAATTACAATGGGCGCTGGTTATTATAATCAGCGCCTTTATGTATTTTATTTCGCCTTGGGCTCGCAATACCAAAGATTTTTTCAAAGGCGAGTCTAGAGAGAAAAAAAGTCCGTCTGTTTTTCTGTTGACCAGCAGTTTGGTCATTTCTTGGATATTTGCAAAATCTATTTCAAACGCAGCAAACCTCGGTGCAAATTATGGCATAGTTGGTGGCGTGGGTTATGCTTCTTATTACTTGTCTTTTTTAGTAGGCGGAATTGTAATTTATCGTTTAAGAGTAAAAGGAGCATTTAAAAGCATTCATCATTTTATTCAAAGCAAATTTGGAAGATCTGCCGTTATAATTTTTTCAGTTCTTATTGCCTTCCGGTTGTTTATGGAAGTTTGGTCCAACACAATGGTTATTGGTTCTTACTTTGGTGATGCCGGAACCACAAATTATTTTGTCGCGATTATTATTTTTACTGTCACCACCTTAGCTTATGTTATTAAAGGGGGTTTGAAAAGTTCACTTTGGACAGATTTAATTCAAATGTTTTTATTTGTAATTATATTGGTTGTAGTTTTAGGATATATTCTACCAAGACATCAACCAAGTTCTGAATTCTTAACCAGCGGTATTTGGAATGCTCAAAATGGTTTAAACTTACTTTTTGTAGGATTAATTCAAGTGTTTTCTTATCCATTTCATGATCCCGTTCTTACCGATAGAGGTTTTATTTCCACACCTAAAAAAACACTTTACAGCTTTATATTTGCAACTGTAATTGGCGCTGTTTGCATCATACTATTCAGTTTTATCGGAATTTACGCCAAATTAGAAGGAATTGAGGGCAAAGAATCTGCATTTGAAGTAAGTAAAACTTTGGGAGTTGGGGTAATGTTGTTGATGAATTTAATAATGATAACCTCCGCAACCTCAACATTAGACAGTACATTTTCTTCGTTTTCAAAATTAGTGGTGGTTGATTTAAAAATCTTCAAAGAAGTAACGATAAGCAATGGCAGAATAGCAATGATTATCATTACAATTTTGGGTACAATTCCGGTATTTTTTAATCCTGAAATACTTTCGGCAACAACAATTAGTGGAACAATGGTATTGGGCCTTACACCTGTTTTTATTTTTTGGAGAATGCGGGTTCACAAATTTGCCTTTCACGCAAGTGTATTTTGTGGATTAATATTCGGATTAATACTGGCGTTTAAAATTTATCCGCAATCTTGGATATTTTTGAATGGTCCATATAATGATCTCTTAAGTCTTAATATTATTGGTGTTTCTGCATGTATACTTATATTTGTAGTTTCCCGACTAGTTTTACCGAAAAAAATGGATAGCCAAGAAAATGGATAGATTAATTCAAACAAAAAATGTAGGTATTTTAAAAGGTGAATTGCTCATCTTTGGTGGAGTATATAGTAATTTAGAAGCATTAATAAGTATTAAAGATGAATGCGAAAAAAGGAATATAAGTCCGCAGAACATAATTTGCACAGGTGATATTGTTGGTTATTGCGCAAATCCTGTAGAATGCATGGATTTTATTATGGATTGGGGAATACATGTAATTGCGGGTAATGTAGAAATTCAGTTAAGAGAAAACAGCGATGACTGCGGTTGCAATTTCGAAGAATCTTCTCGTTGTGATATTTTTAGTAGAAAGTGGTATCCTTTTGCCAAATCTAAATTAAATGAACAACACATTCAATGGATGATGGAATTACCAGACCATCTTGCATTTACTTATGCAAACAAAAGAGTGGAAGTGGTACATGGATCTTTCTTTGATACATCAGAATTCATTTTTAAATCTACACCTTGGAGTACAAAACTTGAAAATTTCAAAGCTACCGAAACCCAAATTATATTAGCGGGTCATTGTGGTTTGCCCTTTAGCGATTGCAAAAATAATCTCTTCTGGCTAAATTCTGGCGCTTTAGGAATGCCTGCCAACGATGGAAATGACGAAGTGTGGTACATGACAATGAGCGACCACAACGATTTAGAATTTGAACACCAAAGATTATCTTATGACAATCAAAAAACCTACGAAAATATGCTCGCAAATAAGTTACCAATTGAATATGCAAAAACTATTATAACAGGTATTTGGGACAATTGCGAAATACTACCAGAAACTGAAAAGCAACAACAAGGCGAAGCAATTACTGAGGATAGTTTAAAGGTTTTGAGG
>JBBSUQ010000137.1:0-9054 GCA_038234235.1 Flavobacteriales bacterium | reverse complement strand
TATATTTTTATCCAAAAGACAGTACTCCGGGTTGTACGGCTCAAGCATGTAACTTACAAGAGAATATTTCTCAATTGAGTAAAAATGGAATCGAAGTGATTGGCGTGAGTGCAGATTCTGTTCAATCTCATACCAAATTTGCAGATAAATATCAGTTAAATTTTCCGTTAATTGCAGATGTTGATAAAGACATCATCAATAAATTTGGGGTTTGGGGAGAAAAAAAATTTATGGGTAAAACTTTTGATGGAATTCATAGAACTACATACTTAATGAATGAAAATCAAGAGATTGTAAGTATAATTGAAAAGCCAAAAACAAAGGCTCATGCCGAAGAAATTTTAGCAATATATAATAACTTAAAATAAATATTGTACAACGTAAATAGATTACGTTGTACCACACATAAATTTGTATCATAATTATAAATCATATAACAATTGAGTTTTGACGAGCTCATGAATTATTTAAAACAAAAACGATATGGCAGTTAAAGAAGTAAAAGCAGTAAATGCAGATAAATTAAAAGCATTGCAGCTTACAATGGAAAAATTAGACAAAACTTACGGTAAAGGAACCGTAATGAAATTGGGCGATGAACCCGTAGTACAAATGGAAGTAATATCTTCTGGATCACTTACTTTAGATTTGGCCTTGGGAATAAACGGTTATCCAAAGGGCAGAGTAGTTGAAATTTATGGTCCAGAATCTTCAGGGAAAACAACTTTGGCAATTCATGCAATTGCAGAAGTTCAAAAACAAGGAGGTATTGCGGCATTTATTGATGCTGAACATGCATTTGATCAGTTTTATGCTAAAAAATTAGGTGTTGATACAGATAATTTATTAATATCTCAACCAGACAATGGCGAACAAGCGTTGGAAATTGCCGATAATTTAATAAGATCAGGAGCAGTTGATTTAATAGTAATTGACTCCGTTGCAGCGCTTACGCCAAAGGCAGAAATTGAAGGCGAAATGGGTGATTCTCAAATGGGATTGCAAGCAAGATTAATGTCAAAAGCTTTAAGAAAACTTACAGGATCAATTAATAAAGCAAAATGCTGTTGTATTTTCATAAATCAGTTACGTGAGAAAATTGGTGTGATGTTCGGTAATCCTGAAACAACAACTGGAGGTAATGCTTTGAAATTTTATTCTTCTGTAAGATTGGATATCAGAAGGTCATCACAAATTAAAGATGGTGAAGAAATTATTGGTAATAGAGTGAAAGTTAAAGTAGTTAAAAATAAAGTTGCTCCACCATTTAGAAAAGCAGAATTCGATATCATGTACGGAGGAGGAATATCAAAAGTTGGAGAAATTATCGATTTAGCTGTTGAACTTAATATTGTTAAGAAAAGCGGTAGTTGGTTCAGTTATGGCGAAACAAAGTTAGGACAAGGTAGAGATGGTGTTAAAGCATTAATTGCCGAAAATCCTGAACTTATGGACGAATTAGAATCGAAAATCAAAGAGGCTCTTGGAGCACCAGGTGTAAAAGCTGAAGTACTTCAAGATTAGCTGCATATCGTCAGAAAAAGAAGAGGCTGTCCAGATTTGGGCAGTCTTTTTTTTGGGGGGATGTTGCGTTGATATTTATCCTTACATAATAATTAAAAAAATATAATTAATATAATTTTTGTGAAAAATTAACGTAGATAGGGTTTAAAAGTGTTAACTTTACAACACTCAAATTTTTCAACGTCAATACTATATTGCTATGTTCAAAAGACACATTATTATAATTTTTAGTTTTCTTGCTAACAATTTATTATTTGCTCAAGAATCGAATAAATTTAATTTAGAATCTCTAAGAAATAGAAATCCCATTATTTCTGCAGAACTAGATGAAAACACTCCAGGTTTATACAAATCGCATCCTGAATATGGCGTCTTGCCATACAATGCGCCCTGCCAAGATTGTTTTGAACTATTACAGAAAAGAACAGATTCCACGAGGCTGTATTTGTCTAATAATAAAGGAGGCACAGAATTTTACTCTCAGGCAGTTATGGGTGTTTTTCATTACGATAAAAATGGTTACAAGGTATCTTATGACCCAACCATTAAAATGACAACACCAGGTTATTTTCTGGCTGATAATCAAGATAAACCTGCTTTTTTAGATTTATTAAATAAACGAACTGGTTTTAAAGTAGGAACGCAAGATTTTGTTTTCAATAATAATGTAGAATTAATTTTGGTAAATAATGATAACACTGAAATTTCACTAGGTGTCGCAAATTATTCCAATTATACAGTTGGAGATCAAGGTGCCAGAATTATAAATGCTTGGCCAAATATAGATATTGAATTAATATATCAATTAGATAAAATCAAAAGTAATTTTGTAATTAAGGCAGATTTCGCTGATTTAACGGATGTAAAGCGAATAAAATTTTCTGATAATTTAATATTACCAAATGGTTATACATTAATTAATGGTTTAGAAGGTGTGTTGGATTCAGATAATAATTGGATTGGGGATTATTCAGTGCGGGACGAAAATAATGTGGAAATATTTAATATTGCCCAAGCATACGGATATGATCAAAGCGGATTAAGAAATAGAATTTCAAATTTTAAATACCAATTAGATGGAAACAAATTAAACTTGTTAATTTCCAAAGAATGGCTTTCGGATTCAGAGAGAGTTTATCCATTAATAATTGATCCTACAGTAAATTCAACGGCAACTTTTACAGCAGGTTTTATGGTGTTTGCTTATGGTACTGGCGCATATTGTAATTGGAGCAGTTTCTGTGGATATAATTTAATTGTTCCAAGACCTGCAAATTCCACTATAACGGGTACTACATTTTCAGCTCAATATAATACAATTAATGGTGCATGTGGTTGTTTGATGTCAGAAGCGGCGTTTAAAATAAATAGTATTTGTGGTAATTCCCCATCTCCTGCGGCAACATACTGGACCTGCATTGCTCCAAATCCAGGTACGTGCAGTGGCTCAAACACCAATATTTTTACAGAGAATGGGTCGTGTCTAGGTTCTGCTTGCTCAGGTAACGTAACTTTTCAGATGAGAAATTCATATTGCTTTTGTAATTATGGAGGTGGTTGTCCTGTGGGTTGTCATTCAATGCCAAACAACAGCTGGAGTGTAACATTAATAGGGCGAACACTTGAAACACTTGGAAATTCTGCAACAGGAAATGGAAGTCAAAATATAATTGCAGCCACTTGTTCGGGTAACACAACTTTAAATCCAACTCCAGCCAATGGTGTTCCAGGATATACTTATTTGTGGAATACTGGTGCAGTAACCCCAACTGTAAATGTACCTAGTGCTGGTGGGCCATATTCTTGTCAAGTTACCGATGCTTGTGGTGTTGCGAGAACTGCAACTTTTACTATAGCTTGTCCTCTAGCAGTGACTTATGAATATTTCGCAGTTGAAGCAGATGATAGATCGGGAATACTTAAATGGAAAACTTCTTTCGAAAAAGATAACAGTCATTTCCGAGTTGAATATTCCGATAATGGTGTAAATTTTATGCCTTTGGCACAAGTTGAATCTAAAGGAAACATTGGTTCAATCTATCAATATGAAGATAAAGATGTACCAACAGATTTAAGATATTACCGCATTGCAAATGTAGATAATGATGGAATAGAAGAATTTACAGATATTCAAGTTCTGAATTTCAATAATAAAGATTCAGACTTGAAAATTGTTCCAAATCCGAACAGTGGAGAGTTTAATATTTCATTTCAAGTACCAACAGAAGCTCAGTATTCTTTAATCGTTACAAATTCTTTGGGTGAAGTGATTTTGAACCAAAATAGAATTTTGCCGAAAGGAAGTGTCAGCATTCCAATCGATATGCCTGAGCTGGCAAAAGGAGTTTACGTTATTTCATTAATTGGCGGAAATCGAAAGTTGCAAACCAAATTGGTAGTTGAATAAATTATAATTAATAGTCTTCTTTCGAGAAAAAAGCAGGGAAATAATTATCATGTCTGATTTTCCATTCGTCAGAAACTTTATAATCAATATTGAATCACCAATAAGTTGAAATTTGACATATCGATTTTTTCATGCAACTTTGTCTGATAATTTTTAAAAGTTGGTAAAACATTTCAAGGCATCTTCTTGGTCAATAGCATTAATATTTTTAATCGTAACGCTCGTCTCATCAAATTTAAATTGGGGTAAAGACAGTTGGCAAAAAATTATAGCAGCGGACGGAAAAGGTTATTATGCCTATCTGCCTGCTACTTTTATTTATAAAGATCTCAATTTTACATTTTTTGATTCAATAGAAAAACAGAAATACTACAATCCAAATTCATATTACGATTACAGATCCAATTCAAATGGAATTATAATTAATAAATATTACTGCGGTACAGCTATAACCGAAGCTCCTTTCTTTTTTATGGCGCACTTTATAACAAAACTTTCGAATGGCGATGCGGATGGTTTTTCCAAATGGTATTCCATATTTGTGAATGTAGCAGCTCTGTTTTATCTTCTAATCGGATTAGTTTATTTAAGGAAAAGCTTGTACTTTTTTAATAAAAATGAATGGCAAGTTTCCTTGATTTTATTTGCGGCGGTTTTTGGGACCAATTTATTTTATTATTCAGTTGTCGAACCCAGCATGTCGCATGTCTATTCATTTGCATTTATAAGTATGTTTCTTTTTTATGCCTTTCAACTTTTTCGCTCATTTCAAAAAAAGTACCTTCTTATTCTCGGTTTACTTTTAGGAATTATTTTCTTAATTAGACCAGTTAATTTAATCGTCATTTTTGCATTGCCATTTGTTGCTGGCAGTTTACCTGAGTTAAAAAAAGGTCTTGCATCACTTTGGAAAGAGAAAGTTTATTCATTTTTTGTTATTTTAATTTTCTTTGCTATTATAAGCATTCAGTTTATTATTTATAAAATATCAACGGGTAGTTTTTTAGTTTATGCTTATGGTGGTGAAGGTTTTAAATTTCTTTCGCCTCACTTTATTGATATTCTTTTCAGTTACAAAAAAGGGTTGTTTTTATACACACCGCTTTATCTTTTCAGTTTTCTCGGGCTGTATTTTTTATACAAAAAATCATCTTTTTCAGCTTGGACTTGGTTGGCATTTTTTATAATTATCACTTATGTTTTTTCATCTTGGTGGATGTGGTTTTATGGTGGAAGTTTTTCAGGAAGAATTTACGTCGAGTTTATTCCAATGTTTATGTTTCTACTGGCGATATTCCTAAATGGTTTAAAAAATAAAGCTTGGAAAATTTTCGCATTTTCTACCGTTATTTTATTGGTTATTGTTTGCCAAATTCAGACGTATCAATACCGCTATTACGACATTCATTGGTCCGATATGACAAAGGAAAAATATTGGGATGTTTTTTTGAGAATTGATAAACTGATAAAGTAAAACTAATTTTTTTTAAGAATTTTATGACTGCCATCACAATTAGGCATTTTTTTAGAAAGTCCGCAAACACAGTCATGAAAACCTTTGCCATTCATTATTCGATTTCTGTAACTTTCAATTCTGGAAACTCTTCTGTCAGTCCACATTCAAGTAAAATTTCTCGCATCGATAAAAGTTCATTTTTCCAATTCTTGACGTTTTCGAAATATGTTTCTACTTTTTCGTTCATTTTTATTTTAAATGAATGCTAATAGGTAATAATACTTTACTGTTGACAGCAATTCCTTGGTCAAAAGCAGGATTCCAGTCAGGCATTTTTTTTAATAAAGAAATACATGCCGTATTAAAAGCTTCATCAAATCCACGGAGTATTGTGATGTTTGAAATTTTTCCATCTTTTGAAACTATAAATGAAATGTAAACTTTTTTGGAATAATCACAATTCATTTCTTGAGAATATTCTATATTGTTTTGAATAAACTTTAACATCTCAAATGGACCCCCTGGAAAACTGGCATCAATCTCTGGAAATTCTACAATTACCAAACTATCTTTTTGTGCAAAAGAATCGGATAAGAAGAAAAGAATTATGACAATGAAAATGAATTTCATAAAACTAAATTAATCATATTTTTTTAGAATATATCCACAATTAATTCTAATTATCCATTTAGTCCGAAAGTATTTTATGTAATTCTAAATTAAGATAATAATGGTGCCCTTCGATTTCCTTCTTTTCTAGTATATTTATTTCTACTAATCTGTTTAAATAATCTCTTGCTGTATTTTCTGCATAAAGCCCTGCATCAACTAAGTGTTTAACTTTTGTGAATGGTTGGGTAAATAGGGTTTCGATTAATTTTTCTGGATTTCTGAATTTGCGCTTGTCTTTAATTACGTATTCTAAGACGGCATCTCTGGCCGTAACAATATCATTTAGTTTATGATAAGTAATGGTTGAAGTATGATCCACAGCTCTCAGCATAAAAAGTAACCATTCTTGCCAATTTCCTTTTTGAGAGACTCCCGAAAGTCCGCTGTAATATTCGTCTTTATGATCCAAAATGTAGCGACTTAGAAATAGTATGGGAACATCTAATAGGTTCTTATCGGTTAGATAGTTAATGTTAAATATTCTTCCCGTGCGCCCATTTCCATCTCTAAATGGATGTATTACTTCAAACTGATAATGTGCAATTGCCATTTTTAATAAATGATCTATTTTATATTTGTCATCATCATTTAAAAAATCAATTAAGTTGGCTAACTTTTCACGAATTATTGTTGGACCTTTTGGAGGTGTGTAAATTACCTTTCCAGCATTTGGACCTGTACCGCCCTGTTTTATTGAGGTGCTAGAAAAATCTGGACGTATGCCATCTTTGGTTTTTTTTACTTCCTGAAATATTTTTATAAAGTATTCTTCATCAAATTGGTCTTTTTTCTTAAGATAATTAAAGCCAGACCAAAGTGCTTCACGGTATCTTAGCACCTCTTTAGAAGCTCCTGTGCCCTCTGTTGTGTCACTTAATGCTTTGTAAAGTTCGTCATCAGTTGTAAAAATATTCTCTATCTCACTTGAAATTTTGGCCTCTTGCAAACTAATTGTATTCACAAATATTCCTTGATTAGGAATAATAGCACTCCTACCTTGTAATCTTGCTAAAGATGATTTAGCTTCACCCAGTTTTTCGAAGATCTCTAAAATTCGATAATTTTCAGTTTCGATTGGCAAGTTTGGCAGATTGTTCCAAGGGACATTTCTATCAGGATTAATAGGATAAAGTATTTTTGGCATTAAATAAGGTTCAAAATTACTCACAGACATTAATTATGTCTAATTTTAAATGTTTATCCCACTTTTGACCTTAAAAATTCTAATCTGAACTCAAACTTCTTTCCTTTGTTCTATTATAAAAGAGCCTCAAGGAAAAATAAAGTTTAAAAAATTAAATAATGGATTCAGAAAAATTAATCGAAGAAAAAGTAAAAAATCAACGGAGTTTTTTCAAAAAGCAACACACCAAAAATTTAGATTTCAGAATTGGAGCATTGAAAAAACTGAAAAAAATCATTCAAGAAAATGAAAAAGCCTTGTATGAAGCTATTTATCTCGATTTCAAGAAGTCTAAATTTGAAACCTACGCAACTGAACTCGCACTTTTATACCATGATATTGATGAAGCTCTTTATGAAATTAAATCTTGGGTTAAACCTCAAAAAGTATCAACCAATCTTTTAAATTTTCCTGGAAAAAGTAGAATTTACCAAGAACCTTTGGGTACTTGTTTAATTATTGGTGCTTGGAACTATCCCTACCAACTTTCTTTGGCTCCATGTGTGCCTGCAATTGCCGCTGGAAATACAGTTATTTTGAAACCCAGCGAAATTCCTTCCAATACAAGTGCATTAATGGCAAAATTGATAAATGAAAATTTTGATTCCGAATTTTTTCACGTAATAGAAGGTGGAAAAGAAGAAACACAAGAATTACTAAAACAAAAGTTCGATAAAATATTTTTTACAGGAAGTACAACCGTTGGCAAAATAATTTATGAAGCGGCTGCCAAAAATTTAACTCCCGTAACTTTGGAACTGGGCGGCAAAAGTCCTGCGATTTTCACAGAAAATTGCAATTTAGATGTATGCGTTAAAAGAATGGTTTGGGCCAAATTTATAAATGCTGGACAAACGTGTATTGCGCCAGATTATATACTCTGTCCAGAAAATATGGCAATAAAACTCATTGAAAAAATAAAAGAATACATCGGAAAATTCAATTACAGTTTTGAAAACGATAATTATGTTCAAATAATAAACGATAAAAATTTAGAGCGACTAGAAAAATTATTAGATCCAAATAAAATAGTTTATGGTGGCCAAATTGACACTTCTTCAAGATTTATGGAACCAACAATTATGTTTCCAGTTTTAAAAACCGATGCTGTAATGCAAGAAGAAATTTTCGGACCAATATTACCCATTTTGACTTATAAAAATATGGATGAGGCAATAAGTTTGGTTCAGGAAATGGAAAAACCTTTGTCTTGTTATGTGTTCACGAACGACAGAAAAGTAGAACAAAAAATTATATCTCAAATTTCATTCGGAGGAGGCGCAATAAACGATGCGCTAATGCACATTGCTAATAGTAGTCTGCCATTTGGTGGAGTAGGGCAAAGTGGAATTGGCAGCTACCACGGCAAAGCAGGCTTTGATAGTTTTTCGCACAACAAAAGTGTTTTCAGAAAATACAATTGGTTGGAACTGAAAATTAAATATTCACCTTATTCTAACAGTAAATTTAAGTGGATAAAGCGGTTGTTTGGGTAGAAGGCTCTTGATTCTATAAAACTACTTGACTTTTTAAATCTATAAGACTTGTTCTCTTGTTGCATTTCTGAGTTTAACAAACCATGCTAAGGGCGCAGATAGTTCGCGGCCATCTTCAAACTGAATTATCATTTTTGTTTCAGTGAAAGACAAATCACTTGCAAATTTCGATTTATAGTCATTGCAATTATTTATCATAATGATATTTACAGGCAAAGATTATTACAGTCTCATTCTCAAATTTATACACCAATCTATGTTCTCTGTCAATTCTTCTAGACCATAATCCAGCCAAATCAAATCTTAGAGGTTCAGG
>JBBSUQ010000136.1:0-9142 GCA_038234235.1 Flavobacteriales bacterium | reverse complement strand
TTTTTGTGTAATGAAATGTAACAAAAAATGTATCGAGAACTTTTGTCATTCATTAAAGATAGGTTCAAGTATTTCTAAACTTATAGAACAAAAAAACTTCTCGACTCTCCCGAATTTTCGGGGCGAAGTGATACCTAGCGAAAATACTTATTCTTTACTTCACGTCAGTTCGAGTGTTTTTTGTGTAACGAAGTGGAACAAAAAATGTATCGAGAACCGCTTTTCTATTCAAACATCTAAACTTACTTCATTATTCCACGTCAGTTCGAGAATTTTCTCTTTGATAATGAGTTGTTATGCTCCCGTCAGTTCGAGTGTTTTTTGTGTAACGAAGTGGAACAAAAAATGTATCGAGAACCTACTAAAACCTACTTTAGTTCTACTACTATTTCTGTTTTCATTAAATAATCTTCAAGCACAATCTGTCGATTTAGGCTCTTTTTCTGGACAACCTTTTAAAATAGGAGGAGGAATTGCAGCAGGAGCAACTTATTTCAACTCAAACAGAAACGCAAGAGAACCATTCGTATATAATTTCACAGGGAATGTAAACGTTTCGTTGTATTCTTTTTCCATGCCTATTTCTTATAATTTTACCAATCTTGGAGGCCAATTGGATTATAAAATTCCATTTAATTTCAACCGTTTAAGCGTCAGCCCAAAATACAAATGGGTAACCGCTCATATAGGAGATGTAAGTATGACATTTTCACCCTATTCACTAGCTGGACATCAATTTAGTGGAGCAGGTGTCGACCTTACACCAAATGGTCCAATCAAGTTTTCAGCCATGTATGGTCGGTTTTTAAAAGCAGTAGAAGATGACGATAACCCAAATACGTTACCCGCTTTCAAACGAATAGGATATGGAAGTAAAGTTGAGTATGTAAAAGATAAATACAAAGTAGGTTTAATTGGCTTTTATGCTAAAGACAAGCTGCATTCACTACTAGTAGTTCCAGAAGCTAAAGACATTACACCAAAAGAAAACGTAGTCGTAAGCATTTCAGCAGAAGCTAAAGTAACGGATGATTTACGATTATATACAGACATCTCAAATTCCTCTTTAACACAAGATACAAGAGCTAAAGAGACCGATGAAAAGAAAGGTTTGGCTAGTTTTTTCTTCAGCAATAGAACGTCTACTCAAAACTTCAATGCGTATAAAGTTGGTTTAGATTATAAAATCCAAAAAACAACCTTAGGAACAAGTTTTGAACGGGTAGATCCCAATTATCAAACCTTAGGAGCCTATTTCTTTGCAAACGATTTACAAAATATTATGGTAAATGTTGCACGACCTTTTTTTAGCGATAAATTAATGTTGCAAACTAATCTTGGTGTGCAAAGAGATAACTTAGATAATAAAAAAGTCACCACTACAAATCGTTTAGTGGGAACAATAAATGCTTCGGTAAGATTTTCTGAAAAGTTGATTTCTAATATTACGGTTACTAATCAAACTACGACTACAAATGCTAATCCAGATCAGTTTGCCCAAATAAACCAAACCAATCCAGAACTCAACAATGTAGAACAAATCAATTACCGACAATTATCAAGAAGTGCTAATTTGAATACTAATTATAATTTCGAACCTACAAAAACCAACAAGAAAAGTATGGTGTTTAATTACTCCTTCAATCAGGTTGCTAATGAACAAGGAGGAATTATTCGAGTAGGACAATTATCGTCGTTCCATAATTTCAGCACAAATTATTCGCACTTAATGCTTGCTTCAAAATGGGCATTTAATTCGTCTTTAAATTATACCCGAAGCACTATTGGTATTGATGAAACAGCAACTTATGGAACCGTTTTAGGAGTCAATAAAAAATTCTTGAAAGATAAGTTAATCTCGCAGTTTAGCACTGCTCTTAATCAAAGCGAAAGTAAAAATGCGGCTACACAAAATCTTAATTTTAGACTAACCTCTAGTTACAAATTATTTGACCAACATAACTTCAACCTTTCGGCTTCTCAAATTTTCAGTAATTCTTCTGGAACCACTCCACGACCAAGTATCAACGAAATCACGATTACTTTTGGGTATAATTATAATTTTGGTGGAGCCAAAAAGAAAGAAGACAAAGACAGTCAAAAAGCAACTAAAACAGCGCAATTAGCAGATAAAAACACCTTAAAAGTAAGGATAAATGAGACTGTTGTCGAAAACACAGCACCTCAAATAAAGAACGAAATCAATTCGCTATACAAAACACTTACCTTCAAAAATACCAATTCCATTCAGCAAAGTTTTGAAAAAAGCAAGAATGCTATTTTTGTTTTATTGGATGAATATGATACTATTTCTAATAAAAGAGTACTAAAAGAAAAAGAACGTTTACTTAAAACAGAAATAGAAGAATTAAACAACAAAATTACTACCTATACAGCATTTGACAATGCCTATAATGACATTGCCGAAAACGCTATCAAACAATTGTTATTCAATACAAGAGAAACCACTCTTTTTAGTAAAAATTACTTTGTAAAAAAATACAAGTTAGCCATTTCAGAAGGAACAAGAAATAAAAAAGAGCAAGTAGCACAAGTGGAAGAAGCTATTATAAAAGACACTATTCCATTAGATAAAAAAGATGCTTTTGCATTGGCACACATGAATTTAGTATTATTTTTAGTGAACAATGATTCGGTAGAAGATGTAAAAGACAAATGCCAACCTACAATTGACAAAGAAATAGAAGCAACCTACTCAAAATGGGTGAATAAAGAAAAAGAGAATGTCATAGTCGATGGCTTAGAAGTAAAACTAGCCGATGGATTTATTCAAAATTACCTAACAAAATTTCAGATTAAATGATAAATAATACCTACAAAAAAGCAAATCGTCTGTTACACACTATCCTTTTAGTGTTAGCAGTACAATTAGGATTTACGCAAATTTATCCTGTGCAAGTAAACAGTAATGTGATACCACCTTATTTATCAACGGTAGCAAAATACAGCACTACTATAGATCAAAAATACCTAGTCAATATTTTTACTAGCGATTTAAGTGTAGTAAACAGGCAAGTACAATTAAAACTATTCGTACAAGGCAATGGTATCAATGCACAATCTTCACCAGTAGTTGTGGGAGCAACTCCATTATTCATAAATGGAGGAGAAAGCGTGCAATTAAACAATGTTGATTTAGCTCCTTATTTCCAATTGCAAAATTTACAAGGCATAAATCCCCAGCAATACAGTGGAGTTTTGCCACAAGGCAATTATAACTTTTGTATTGAAGTCTATGATTTTGTAACCAATCAACCCATTTCCCAAAAATCGTGTACGTTCTTTTATTTCACTTACAATGAACCACCGTTATTAAACTTACCGTTCAATCATGAGGTGATTCATTTTCAAGACCCACAAAATATTATTTTCACATGGACACCACGTCATATTAATGCGACAAATATTGAATACGAATTTACGTTAATAGAACTCTTAGACAATCAAGCACCTTCAAATTATGCTTTTATTGTAGGAGCACCTGTTTGGCAAGAGATACTAAATAACACCATTATAAATTACAACTTCACCTTACCACAATTAACAGCGGGAAAAAAATATGCTTGGCGAGTGAAAGCGGTAAACCAACCCGGTTTTGGTGAAGATGCCGTTTTTAATAACAATGGTTACAGCGAAATTTACGATTTCATTTATGCGGGAAATTGTAACACACCAGAATTTGTTTTGGCACAATCCACATCGGCTACACAAGCTAAGATTATGTGGCAAGCCAATCCTAATCATCTAGCAAACGTAGTTAAATTTAGAAAAGTTGGTACAGAAGAATGGTTCAACGCACCAGTAGCAAACGGACAAGCTTTATTATTAGGCTTAGAACCTTCTGAAACCTACGAATTCCAAGTGGGAGGAACCTGTTTAGGTGATATCACTACTTTTTCGGCTATCAATCAGTTTACTCAACCCGCAAAAGATGTAGTTGCGATTAATTGTGGTATTGCACCTGCTATCGATTTAACTAATGTTACTTTATATAACGAAGCCTTAGCAAAAGACATGGTTTTTATGGCAGCAGATTATGCCATTCATATTAACGAAGTAGAAGGAGTAGGAACTTATACAGGAAAAGGATGGACAAAAGCTCCTTACTTAAAAAATGTTAGAATTGCAGTAGAATTTGAAAACATCAAGTTAAATTCGGAACTAAAACTGGTTGAAGGTGAGGTAAAAGCACAATACGACCCTACATGGAGTAATATTTTAGACATTAATGAAGTAATTGATGCGATAGACGATATTTTTGATCCCTTACAGGCGTCAAACGATGTACACACGCACTATGTAAATTTTGTTATTACAGATACAACGAATATTGTTGTTCAAAACGGACAAATTATCATTACTACTCCACAAGGAACAACAGGAGCAATTTTAGATTTTGATCAAGGAGAAAATACTACTATAACGGATTCGAATGGTAGTGTGTATAATGTAGACCCAAATGGGAATGTTACACTTGTCCAGCAAGGTATTGGTATTCCAAATAGCTCAAATACCGAAAACATTAACAGTAACGGTCAAGTAACGGCATTGTCAAATGTAGGAGCAAAAGTGGTATTTAGCCGCAATAGTCAAAGTATCGCTTCAGATGATAGCGCAAATGATGCAAGCAGTCTTCCTCCTGAAGTAGCAAAAAGATACAAAGTCATAAAAGATGGAAACGGAAACGATTATCCCTTTTATTATAAAGCGGTTATAAACAACGAAGACGGAGTAAAAACCGTTGATTTAGTAACAGCAACCATAACCATTTCAGATACACTTGTAAAGGCGGCAGACATTGTTTTTAATATAAAAGGAATAAAAGTTGATGAAGAATCTTCTAGTACTAACGGAAACATTATTACAAAAGTATTAAAAGTTCCTGCTTTTACCACAGTAGGAGAAAACGAACTCTTAGCTTTAGTAAAAATAAAAACCGATACTGTAAAACAAAAAGTAATAGGAGCCATGATGGTGATTCCTATAAAAGACGTAGGAACGGTAAATGTAACCTTAGTTCCTGTTAATGGAGCAGCTGTAACAAATGATGATAGACTAGAGATACAAAAATTATACAGTGGTGCAGGAGTAGCTCTAAACATAACCATTGCTCCAAACCATACTGATGCCATTACAACATTAGAATGTGGAACAAGTGGATTTATTGCGAATTATACAACGGAACAAAATGCCTTTATCGACCGATACAAAGCAGGTAAAACCAGTAGCGATACAGAATATTATATTTTCGTTACCAAAGGTATTACTCCATCACGACCATTATCTGGATTTATGCCCTTGCACAGGCAATTTGGTTTCATTTTCCCAGGACAAAATGGAGCAGAAAGTGAAGTAAAAGAAACAAACGGCTCAGGATTAGCAACCATTATTGCACACGAAATAGGACACGGTGTTTTTGAATTAGAGCACCCATGGGAACAGTTTAAATATGAAAAAGGTGGTGTTGCGACCAACTGGTTAATGGATTATGCAAGTGGTACAAAATTACCCTACATGCACTGGCAACAAATTAGCCACCCAAAAACGAAGTTGTATTTGTTTCAAGGGGATAGTAGTGGGGAGCAAGCTACAGTTTCAAACATGGAATTGTTAACCAGATTTAAAAACCAAGACGGGACATTTACTTTTCTTTCAATGTCTGGAAAACCAATTACTTTACCTGGTAATACATCATCAGTAACTTTCAGTACAGGAGATGATTTAAATTTAATAGATTGTCAAGATGAATTTAAGATTGAACCTTTTGGCTCATTGAGAGGATTTATAATTAATGACAAATCGTATTCATTTTGTGGAGTTTGTAATAGTTCAACTTTTAGTGGGTATTTTGAAGTTAGTTCTAATTGTCAAACTAAATATATAGATATATTATCTAATCAAAATAATAAAAGTGCTATTGTAGGACTACCTTGTATTTCAGATGGAGCAGTTGTTTTTAAAGTAATGTTGTTAAATGACTATTTCCAGTCTTTTGATTTTACTTCTATAACGACAAATTATAATGCTAGTGGTGATTTAAAAGCTTACGATTACTTTATTGATAGTTTAAATCAAGTAAATGATAAAGATATAGTATATGTTCCAGCAAATTTTAATCCAAAATTTGATGAGGATGTAATAAGGTTTTTGTCTGATGAATATTGTTTTTGTAGCGAAAATGACTTTTCTTCAATAGCATATGCCTTTGTTTATGCAACTCAATTACAAAAAAACAAAGGATATCTAGGTTGTTTTAAAAGTGGATTACCATTATTTTTTTACGATGAAAATATTGAATCAAATAAATTACAACATGTAATTGTTAAACATTGGAAAGATAATAATATTAACGGATTTAAAACTTTAAAGAATCATATTAAAATATTTAAAGATCTAATAGCTTCATTTCCAAATTTAGCAGGTTCATTCCCGAATAATATAGGGTTGTATGATTTTTTAAAAAATTATGTTCCTGAAGAGATTTCTTCTTCAAATGCTAATACTTATACACTTCGTTTTGGTACAGCATATTGGGAGTCTGGATTAGTATTAGATAAAGTTCAAAATATAACCAGTTCACAATTATTAAGTCAGCATGATGATATCTTTTGTTTATGGGAAAGTATTCCAATAATAGATAGATTAGATGCAATTGATTATATTTCCTCTACAGATGTAACTAATCCTACGGATAGGCATGAAGAAGTAGTATTATATCTTGTAATAACTACACCTGACCATGAAAAGAAGTTGCTTGTTGATGAATTAAAATTAAATAATTATTATTTATTATGGAAAGTGTGGGATGTCTTAGATAAAACACAAAGAGCAATTTTTGTTGATTATTTAACTAGAAATTTGGTTAATGATGCAATGAAAAATACAGGCAATGCGACTTATCAAAGTTTCCTTGCAAATTGCACTAATAATATCAGTAATACTCCATGTGATTTAAATGCGTATAAAGTTTTACCAATTTTCAGAGCAAATGCTCTTGGTTATATTAATTTTAATTTTGATTTAGGGCCAGGAGGACTTACAAGTTCTTCACAATATTTTTTAGAAACTAGCGAAAAAAATGATAAAGTTAATATTTCTGCGAAAGTTAGAAATATTGATTTTTTAGATCCATACGATCATTGGAGAATTTTTATAAAAACTGATGTCGAGCAAATATTTAATTCTGATATAGAGCCATTCGAACCTATTGTTTTAATTGTTAGAGAAGATATAAAATTGAATGGAACAATAATTCTTAAAAAAGATCAAATTGCAACCGTTCCAGCAATATTTTTACATTGGTTAGATACCTCTATCGATAGTGAACAAAATCAAGTGATTGCAAGGGTAGTTGGTGACGGACTTGTTGTTGCTAGTATTATTGCTTCTGGAGGAGCAACAACACCTTTATTGGCTTTAGATTTAGCAATTTTTGGAACTGATCTTGGGATTACAATTATCAACGAAACTTCCGAAAGTATTGATCCAAATTTCTTAGAAACTTGGAATGCTGTTTACTCTCTTTATGCAATTACTACTTTACCTCGAGCTGTAGTTTCTGCATCAGAATTAGCATCTTTAGGAACTACAAAACTATTTACTTTCGTTAAAAGTGCAACAATTGCAAACAGATTTTCAAAAATATTAGTTAATAAACAATTCCTAAATAGTTTTATAGCAGAATATAAACTACTGGGTAACGCAAATAAAGTTGCAACGATTACTTCTATAGAAAAGATAATCTTTTCACTTAAAAATTTAAAAGGAGTAAATGCAATAATTACAAGAAGCCTTTACAGAAATTTGCTAGAAGTTAGATTGAAATTACTAGCTGTTTCTTCAAATACTCCATTACTAACAGTTGAATCCTCTGCTGTAGCTTTTCAACCTTATTTAAAAGTTGCTACTTCAAATAATGGTGCTTTTAGTAGTTTAGGTCGAATTGAAATGCTTGTACAAGGAGGAAAAGAAGTACCAGTTTTAGTTAATGAAATAAGATGGTTGCCTCAAACAATTGAAATTTCAACAGTTTCAGAAGTTGCTGTTTTACAATCTATGGGTTATTTAGAAAGTGGAATTGTGAAATTAGCTGATTTAAAGATAGTACAAAAAACGGGGCAGTTTTATTTGTTGCCAGTTTCTAATTCTGTAAACTTTGTAAGTATTCTACAAAGTAATTATCCTAAATTATTTAATGAATATAATTCTTTGAGTTTATCTCACAAAACATTTTTTGACAATGATTTTCATTTAGCAAGAGGAGATATCTTAACTGAATTAAATGAAATATCTAACTACAATCAATTTGACAAATTTAAAGATGTTTGGTTAACAAATAGAGAGAATGACTTATTTATCTCAATGTTAGGTACAAATGTGAATGAGTTTAAAACTTGGTGGTATCCAAAAATCAATTTTTCAAATACTACCAATAATTTATTATACAATAGTAAAAAAGCATTTGAACAGTCACTAAATATTACTGTAACCAATATTCAAAATCTACCAAGTTATATAAGAGGAGAATTTTGGAACTATTATAAACAGAATAAATGGGAAAAATTATCTCAATTAGCGAACCAATATAAGATAAATAAAACTCAAAATGATATAATTTGGCCTCCTGCAAATGGTGGCTATAATACTAGACTACCTTCAGTTCCAGAAAAAAAATCTAAATTTGATAGATATGGATCAGTTTCTAGTATTATTGATGGAATACCTGAATTAAGAGGAAGTTATACAAGTCCAATCGAGAATGGTATTCCTTATTCATTTGATAAAAGAGCATTAGATGTTGAGGAATCTTCTTATGATGTTTATTACGAAATTGAAATAATGGATGGATTTTCATTTGAAGTAGAAACTTCTGATGTTATTCCGTGGTTTGGTAAAGGAGGAAATGGCAAGCAGTCTAGATTTATAATCACCGAAAATGCCCCCTCTGGTTATCCAAAAAATTTAACTCAATTAGCACAGGAAGGTAAAATAAAGATTACAATTAAAAGCTCTCCAAATGGAGCTTATAATAATTTGGTAAATACTGTTATTTATACGCATCCAAATAAAGTAGAAGTTTTAGATATAAGGAATAAAATCAATCTTAAAGTTGGTCACGTTA
>JBBSUQ010000135.1:0-9204 GCA_038234235.1 Flavobacteriales bacterium | reverse complement strand
CAATTTTAATGATATGTATTGATTTCTTAAGTTTTGATTGTTTGCAAACATTTGTTCAAATGCCTTATTATAATCAATATTTGGTAAGTTGTAGTTTAAAGAATCAGTAAGATTTGGCAAAATAGTATAACTTGTATCTGTTTGCGTATTCATTATTAAAAGCAAATTTCTCAAGGCATTGTCATAAGTAAGTTTTTGTAAGAGATAATTGCTACTATCCGTCAAATATTGATTTTTGAATTGTAAAAGTTCCAAAGAATTACCTGCCACATAATCATATTTTAATTCATTGTATTTTAGTCTTCTTTGAGAGTTTGCCATAATTGTTTGGTACAGTTTCATGCGTTCTTTTTGCAGTATTGCTGTAAAATAAGTTCGCATCACATCTTGTATTGTAGCTTCCATAACCACAATTGCATTTCCTTTTGTTTGTTCCTCAATTTGCTCTAATCTTAATTTAGAAACTTTGACTAAAAAACCACTAAACAAATTAATGTTTGCACTTAAGGTCGGACTCACATTTTGATTTAGAATAATACCCGGAGTAAATGTAAATGGGTTATTAGTATTGTCAATAATTATATTGTTTTGACCAATTTGTAAAGTTACAGTAGGAAACAATCCTGCTTCGCTCCAAGTGTTATTTTTTTCGGCAATATCGGTTTGTAATTCGCTTACCTGAATGTCGAAATTATTTTTTAACGCTTCAAAAATAGCTGTTTGAACACTAATATTTTCTTGAGCAAATAACGATATGCCCAAAACAAACTGAAATAAGAACAATAAACTTTTACTTCTCATATTCTTCTTGGTGATTTTTCAATTTTAATACAGGTTCCACTTCAAATTCAGTAAATCTTTTTTGTTTCCATAATCTATTTGCTGTTCTTCTCGTGCCATTCCAAAATAAAATTGCCGAAGGATAAAAGAACAGTATAAATGCTGTACCGAACAATATTCCGAACGCAATTGATGTTGCCATTGGAATTAGAAATTGGGCTTGCATGCTTTTTTCAGATATCATTGGTAAAAGTCCGGCAACGGTAGTTAAAGAAGTTAATAAAATTGGTCTGAAACGCGAAGTTGCGGCATCTATTGCGGCTTCTTTTACCGTAAATCCTTCTAATAATAAATCATTGTATCTGTCTAAAAACACAATTGCATCGTTTACCAATACACCTAAAAGTGCAATTATTCCGAAAACAGATAATATTGAAACGGGTATGCCCACCATTCCATGACCTATTATTGCACCGCCAATTCCAGCTGGGATGGTTAACATTATCAAAAACGCCTGAGACAAGCTGTTGAAATGAAGCATTATGATTATAAACATTAACACTATTGCAATTAAAGCAACATACATCATAGAGTTTCCTGTTTTCTGACTGCGTTCAAATTGCCCCAGTTTAACGGATTGAACAGATGGAAATGTTTGAGTAATTTTAGGAATAATTGTATCGAATATTTTTTCATTTATATTTTTTACCAAATCTGGATCGGTTGATTCAGCATCTATTCTAACTATTCTTTGTCCGTTTCTTCTTTTCAAACTTTCAGGAGCTCTTCCCATTTCAAAGGTTGCCAATTCGGTAAGTGGAATCGCTAAACCTGCGCGGGTTTTAATTTTCATTTGCTCCAAATCTGACAAACTATTTCTGTCTTCTAACGGATAACGTACCCAAATTTTTATTTCATCGGTACCAACAATTACTCTTTGAGCTTCTTGTCCGAAAAAACCTTGTCTAATTTGTGTTAGGATTTCATTTTTGCTGATTCCATAAATTTCTGCTTGAGGCAAAAGATCCAAATAAACCTCGCGTCTTCCAGGAGGCATATTGTCTTTGATGTTAAAAACACCTTTAATTTTTGAGATTTCTTGTTTCAGTAAATCTTTAGCTTTTAATAAATCATCTTCATTTGTTGAGGTTAAACCAACTTCAATTTCTTTCCCAAATCTATTAAAACCACCCACGAAAATATCTTCCGAAAGTTTTCCTTCAGGTTCCAGTTTCAATCGTCGGTCAATTCTTGTCATTAAAGTATCTAGCGGTGTGCTTGCATTTTCCGTTTGAACAAATACACTAATTGATGCACTGTGGTTACCAACTTGACCAAGATTTTGGGTAAAACCAATATTCGATGAAAAATAACTAACTATTGAATCTCCAGACTCGTCAATAATTCTTTGGTTTTCTTCAACTAAAATCTGTGTTGCTTTGTCTACAAATTTTTGTGTTTCAACTTTATTATCGCCTGGTTTGTATGCCACTTCTATGTTAAAGAAATCTGGTGGAATATCAGGAAAGAAAGTTCCCAAAATTACTCCTGTTTTGAAAAGAAAAATTACAATACCCAAAAAAATCATGGGGATAAAAAAACTGAAATTGTAAACTTTTCTTTTTCTACCGGTAAACATTAAAACTGCTTCTTTGTACCAATCGTCGCGTACTTTTTTGATGAATTTGTCACAAGTATTTCTTACTGAAATTTCAATGATACTTTTTGTAAAGCCTTTAAATATCATAACCGCCCCAATTGCCCAAAGTAGAATAGGAAATAAGTAAACCATTTTTGAAACGCCCTCAATATCGGGAAGTAAAGCACTGCCAAGGAAAATTAGAATTATTCCGACAACAATAAAAAGTATTCCTCTAAGCAATGAAAATTGTGCAGTTTTCGGCTCGCTCAAAACACTTTTGTGAGCAAGATGCGCAGGTAAAATAACAAAGGCTTCAAAAAGACTAAAACTGAGACAGGCAATAACCACAAATGCCATTTCTCGCATCATTTCTAATCCTTCTACAAAAAGTAGAACAGAAAACGCAACAATTGTGGTTAGAACACTTGAGAATACGGAAGGCAAAACTTCCATTGTTCCATCTAATGCCGCCTGTGTGGCAGATTTCCCTCGTTCAAAATGTGTATATATATTTTCCGCAATTACAATTCCATCGTCGACTAAAATTCCAACAACCAGGATCATTCCGAAGAGTGAAATCATGTTGATACTCATTCCGTACACCATTCCAATTATAATCATTCCTAAAAACGAAAATGGAATACCAAATGCAACCCAGCCAGCTAATTTTGTATTGAGAAACAAACTAAGAAATACCAAGACTAAGATTAACCCACTCATTCCATTTCTAGAAAGTAGAGATATTCTTTGGTCCAACATTTTATTAAATTCGAAATAAATATTGAATTTAAATCTGGTATTTTCTTCATTAAATTTCTTAGCGTAATCTTTTACCAAGGTCGAAATTTTACCTAAATCTTGATCGGTAGTTTTCTCAATTCTAAATGAAACTGCTGGATATCCATTAAATTTTGCTTCTTGAGAACCTTCCGCATAACCCAATACAACATCAGCAACATCTCCAATTAATATTTTTTCGCCCGATAGACTGGTTCTAAGTGTAATTTCTTCAATTTCCTCTTCAGTAGTTCCTCTGTTGTTAGATCGTATGCTCATTTCTTGCACACCACCTCTAATCACACCTGCCGTTAAATCTAAATTTTTGCTACTAATTGCTAAAGAAACTTCTTGAATAGAAATATTGTAGCGCAGTAGGTCATTTTCTCTAACGTTTACAGAAAATTCTTTTTGAGGGAAACCGACTTTTTCTATTTGAGTAATTTCTTTGGTGTTCAATAAATCTTGCTCAATTTTGGTAGCCATGTCTGTAACTTCCACATCTGTTATGGTAGAATCTACAGCCGATACACCAACGAAAGCGACAACAGATGCCATACCCTGAGATTTGTTTCTGGTAATAATGGGTCTTTCGGCACCTGCGGGAAATGAACTTATACTGTTAACTGCATTTTCAACTTCGCTAGACAATTCGTCCATGTTTGCGTCTTGAAAAGCTTTAACGGTAATATTTACAAAGTTTTCTGTGGATGTTGTTCTTATTTCGTCAATGTCTTCGATTCCTTCAATTGCTTGTTCAATTTTTATTGCAACGCCCTCTTCCATTTCACTTGGAGATGCACCCGCATAGAAAATAGAAATGCTTACTTCATGAGGATCGAGTTCTGGAAAAAAAGAACGTTTGGTAGTGGAAATTGCAAACAATCCGAATATTAAAATAATCGCTATAAATGCATTTCCCCATACGGGTCTTTTAATAAAGAAGGATATTATATTTCTCATGTACTTATCTTTCTACACCAATATATTTTTTGGTTTTATCCGGACTTTCAATAAGTTCATACAAAACCATTTCTTTATCTCGTAAACCTGTCACAAAAACCGAATCTGGTTTGCTGCCAACTTCGGTAACTATTCGTTCTTCCAATTTATTATTTGCCAAAACCATCACTTTTCCTTGATTGATAGCAGAGCGAGGAATGGTCATGGAACTCATTGTTACATTTTCATTAATTTTCGCATTGAGAAACATTCCGTTGTAAATCGTTACTTCCTTTTTAGGCTTAATTGAATAATAAACATCTACACTCTGCGTGTTTTTATTGATAACATCGCTAATTCTCAAAATTTTCCCGTTTCCAACTTCATTGCCAGTAGCATCTGTGAAAATGGTAGAAGTCTGATTTTTAAAACTACTTAAATTGTTAAGATTGATTGGAATTTTCAACTCGTAATCTCCTGTTTTAGCAATGGTCGCGATTCTTCCACCAGGATTTACAATTGCTCCAACTTCGGAAAATATTTCTATCACTGTTCCTGAAAACGGCGCAACGTAAAAATATTTACCTAATCTTATTTCGGCACTTTTAAGATTGTAATATTCAGCCAAAATCCCCCTTGAGGTTACAAACATTTTTTCCTTATTGCTATTTATTTCTGGCAGACCAGGAAGTGATTCACCAGGTTTTATATCGGCCATAAAATTATTCCATTTCTTGCGCTCAGTGGGGAAATCCAAATCCATATCGGGTAAAATATTCAAAATCATGTTTGAAAACTGAATTTTTCTTGCAGCTAGAGTATAGTAAGCTTCTTCATTGTCCACTCTATATAAAATTTGACCTTTCGAAAATTTCACTCCGGGTTTCATGGTGATATTTCCTCTTGTCAATTTTCCTTGCACTTCCATTGAAACATCAAGTGATGCATTGGGTGTAACTTGTCCATAAGATGCCAATTGTACATTTCGAGTTTTATTAACAACCTCTTTAACAGCAACATATTCTGTTTTATTTTCGCTTTTAGAAACATCCACAGGTTTTTTGGCATTGCTGATAATTGCGAAGTAAATTCCTGCTACGAGAATTAAAAAAACTCCAAGGATAATTAATTGATTTCTTTTCATGAACTGAAATTGAACGGTAAAATTAATACCAATTCTCTTTACAATCATAATATTTAGGATTAAAAGAAGAATAAAAGGATAAACGATGAACTTTTACACATGAAGTATGGAAAGACTTAGATAAATTGTTGAAAACTTCGTTTATAAACTATTTCGTTAAGTCTTAACATGAGCTTAATACCTTCTTAAATTTGCTATCGATTATTGTCACTAGAAATAAATAAGAAACGCGATGCTTGGTTCCATATTAAAGAAAAAATTATCAGACGAAAAGGTAGCGAATATTTTCATAAATGCACTTATGGATACTGTTGATAATGGATTCCCAGAAATTGTATCACTTATTAATGAAGATCCAGCTTTTATAAATTCTCCGAATCTTAGTTCGAGTGATAATGGTCCATTTTCCCTAATTATTTTAGTCGCTAATTTATCTACCTTAGAAAGTACGTTTGATGCGGATCAAGCAGATAAAGTAGAGAAAATTATTTTTAAACATTGTGAGCAAATTTATGGCATTCCTGTAAATGAGTTTAAAAAAGCCGTTAGAGATTGTCAATATCAAATGTCTCGCATCAATCATCCATCAAAAAATGTGGTTTATGCCATGTCAAAATCATTCTTTGTAAAGTATGATCTGAACCAATTTCAAGATGAATATTTTAAACGATTGCAAGTTCCAAATCCACTTTTCTTAAAAAGAATGGACGAAATAATGGCCAACTTTATGTGGGATTGGGATGTGTTTATGAAAAAATTTAGATTGAATATTTAATTTTAAAATTCAGTTTCGAGTTAGGTTTCGAACTTTTATTAAACTTTTCTTGTTTGATTTCTGAATACTCAACATTTACTCAACGATCTTTTTCTGAACGATAAAATCACATCTTCACATAAACCACTTTCTTAGTGTCAAACCATTCCTCGTCAAAAAACTTTTTTAAATCGTGAATTTTATAATATTGTTCCACTGGCGACATTTCTTCAATTAAATCTCCACCTTTCAAATATAAAATGCCATTTGGCAGACTATCAACACTTTTTGATTTAAATTTTTTTCTAACCCAAGGTAAAAAAATTGGCATTGCAGTTACGGCTCTGCTCACTACAAAATCGAATTTTTTATTAATATTTTCAGCCCTGTCATTAATAGCTTCAATATTTTTTATTTGTAATTCTTCACAGACTTCCTTAACCACTTTTATTTTTTTACCGATGGAATCTACCAATGTGAAATTGCACTCGGGGAACATTATTGCTAGAGGTAAACCAGGAAATCCACCGCCTGTACCGACATCTAAAATATCCAATCCATCTTTAAAACTGTGTATTTTTGAAATTGCTAAAGAATGAATAACATGTTGAACTACAAAATTATCAAAGTCTTTTCTTGAAACCACATTTATTTGCGCATTCCAGTTGGCATATACTTCCTTTAATTTTTCCAACTTTTCCAAACTGTTTTCATCTAATTTCGGGAAATACTTTTTTATGAGGGATGTGTCTGACATTTTTCTGAAATTATTTTACAAATATACTCAACACATTATTTTAAATTCAGGAAATGACTGATTTTAAAATTCAATAACGGTAATTAAACACGAAATAAATTTAAATAACGACAATTCATCTAGATATTTCAAAATAGATTTAATTTTTCCTTTCAATTAACTTAAAAATAGATTGTTAAATGTTTCATGTTAAATTATTTTATTAGGTGTCAACCCTTAAATTGAGATTTATATTTACATTTACTTCATGTTATTGCCCAAAACAAGTACTCCTAGATGGATGATTGTGATGATAGATTTGTTTATCTCCTTTTTTTCGCTGGTATTTGCTTACTTAATTAGGTTCGATTTAAAAGCAGATTACACTTTAATTCAAAAGGAATGGGAAATATTATCAAAGTCTATTCTTATATTTTTTGGAATAAGATTCATTGTTTTTTATTTTTTTAAAATTCACAAAGGACTCATCAGATTTACGTCCACCGAAGATGTAAAGCGCATATTTTTAGCCGTTAGTTTAAGTTCATTGCTTTTTATGGTTTTGGGCTTGCTAAGATTTTATTTTTTCGATAATTATTTTTTATTCCCGATGTCTGTACTATTCATCGAGTTTTTGACAACAACTTTTCTCATGATTGCTTCCCGCTTCGCAATTAAGTTGATCTACATGGAATCTGTGAAAAGTAAAAAAGCAAACGAAAATATTATTATTTACGGTGCCGGCGTTAGTGGTTTAATCACAAAAAGAACCATAGAAAAAGACCAACGCATTAACTACACAATTCTTGGTTTTATTGACGATAATAAAAAACTAAATGGTTCAAGAGTAGAAGGTGTGAAAATTTATCATATTGATAATTTGGAAAAACTCTTAACAGAAAATGAAGTTTCACAAATTATTATTGCCATCCAAAAACCAAATGATGGCAGGGTGAAAGAATTGGTAGATTTAGCGCTGAAACATGATGTTAAAGTAAACAAAGTTCCAAATCCTAAAAGTTGGATAAACGGTGAATTTTCTACCAAACAAATTAACAAAATTAAAATTGAAGATTTATTGGGCAGAGATGCTATAAATCTTGATACGCAAGCCATAAGTAAAGAATTAAAGGGTAAAATAATTTTAATAACGGGAGCAGCCGGAAGTATAGGCAGTGGTTTGGTAAAGCAGATTGCAGCTTACGAACCTAAGTTATTAGTCTTGCTGGATCAGTCTGAATCTCCGCTTTATGATTTGCAGATAGAACTAAAATCCTTTTACCACAATTTAAATTTTGATGTTGTTATTGGGGATGTTAGAAATTATGACAGAATGCAACGTTTGTTTGACAATTTTAAACCCGAAGTTGTCTTTCATGCAGCCGCCTACAAACATGTTCCTTTGATGGAGAATAATCCGGCAGAAGCAATACAGACAAATGTTGGTGGTACAAAAATTTTAGTGGACTTGGCAGGGAAATTTAACGTAGAAAAGTTTGTAATGATTTCTACAGATAAGGCGGTTAATCCAACAAATGTTATGGGAGGTTCCAAAAGAATTGCAGAAATATACGCCCAAAACGCCAATTCACGTTTTGAAACTAAATACATTACCACTCGATTTGGAAATGTTTTGGGCTCCAATGGTTCCGTAATTCCACTTTTTCAAAGACAAATAGAATCTGGTGGACCAATCACATTAACAGATGAAAATATTACCCGTTATTTCATGACTATTCCAGAAGCTTGCCAATTGGTTTTGGAAGCTGGCGCAATGGGTAAAGGAGGAGAAATTTTCGTGTTTGACATGGGCGAATCTGTAAAAATTATCGATTTGGCTAAAAACATGATTCGCTTAAGTGGTTTAGAACTGGGGAAAGATATTGAAATTAAAGTTGTTGGTTTGCGACCAGGTGAAAAACTATACGAAGAGTTATTAGCAGATAATGAAAATACAATTCCTACACATCATCCGCAAATTTTAATTGCCAAACATTTAAATTATTCAGCAGATGTTTTAAATGAAATTGATAAGCTCATAAATTTAATTACCAATCAAAATAACCAAGATTTGGTTCGTCAAATGAAAAAATTGGTGCCTGAATTTATAAGCAACAATTCTGAATTTGAAAAATTAGATAAAAAATGATTCCTTCAGCAAAAATACAAGTTCGGTTTTCCGATTTAGATACTATGGGGCACGTAAATAATTCAGTTTATTTAAGTTATTTCGAATGTGCTAGGGTTCATTATTTTAGACACATTATGGATTCCGATTGGGATTGGAAAAAATATGGTGTGCTCTTAGTTAAAAATACAGTAGAGTATAAAATACCCATTTTTCTGAATGATGAACCTGAAATTTTTATGCTATTGGTAAATATTGTAAGCAAAAGATTTGAATTATATTATGAAATAAAATTAACTGT
>JBBSUQ010000134.1:0-9461 GCA_038234235.1 Flavobacteriales bacterium | reverse complement strand
GTATTTATAAAACTAAAATTACCCGTAACATCAATATTTCCTTGATTTCCAAAATAAAAATTACCGTTTGATAAAGAAGTATTTGTTAAGGTAGCATTGCCACCAATTTGCATTGATGAGCCATTTACTACAGCAATTTGAAATCCAATAGAATTACCACTTTCATTTGCAAATAAGTTACCAGTGATTATGTTATTAGGAGCACCATAAGCCAAATACATATTGTTTGTTCCAGTATTGTTAGCAGTAAGGTTACCTGTAACGGTATCTGCTGCAAACTGAGCATGTAAAAAATACAAAGAACCAGAATTAATTAGTGTCGTGTTGTTATCGAATTTGTTGCCACCATAGCAATTGTCACTATATATGGCTCCCGTTTTTTCTAAATAAGAAATACCTCTGTAACGTGTTCCTCTTGTGTTAACAGATGGAGAAATGAACGTTACATTTCCACCCCAATCGGAATTGTACTGCACCATAAATGCTATACCTGTAAATGTAAGAATGGTTGGTGTTGTAGCAAATTTCTTAAAGTTTCTAAACGAACCTGCTCCTGCAACGTAACCTCCTGATCCTACTGTAACATTATAAGGTGCTAATAAATTAGTGACGCCAGTACTATTTCCAAAATAAATACCATCGCTTGAGGCATTCGGAGCACTTATTTCTAAGTTACCATTAAGATTTAAAGTAGATGTACCAGAATTTGCGCAAAAAATATGATTGTTAATTGCAGTTCCGTTATTAATTATTTTCAATGGTCCATTACAATTTATTAAACCTTGGTTTCCAAAATAAAGATAAGCAGTTGTTCCAGCCACTGTTGAATTTAACTGAACAGAATCTGCAAAATTTATTACTGAACCTGGTGAATTCCCGAAATAAACTTGTCGATTAGAACCTGTTCCCTGATAAAGATATTTAAATTTATTATTAAAGAAAACGTTGCTCGTTTGATATCCAATATACCAGTAAAAATTTGAATTAACATCGGTATTGTTTTCTGTAAATAAACTTAAACCATTAACAACAGTTGATGGAGAAGCAAAAGCGAAACGAATTTGTCCATTAGATCCACCGTTATTTGTTAAAGTTAAATTACCTGTTAAATTTAAAGATCCACTTTCAACAATGTAGTTTGTTCTAGCAGGATTATTTCCATTGGTTAATAAGGTAAGATTCCCCACCACACTGGCAGATGATGTATTGTAATAAACAAAATATAAATTATTGGATAAATTTGTTGACTGAAAATCTAAATTTCCTCCAAAATAATTATTAGCACTATTGAAAGCCAAAGCCATTGAACCTCCATTGCCGCTATTTATTGCTGTAACATTCATTAAAAAAGTATCTGGTAGCGTGTTTGCAGCCATATAAAAATTACCAGAACCATTATTTGTTAGATTGGTAATATTGAAAAATTTATTTCCACCTTGTGATGAATTGTTAGTAACACCTGTTTTTAAATAAGTACAAGTTGAATTGTAAATAGATGAATTCGTTAAAATACCTCCTGATGTTACGTTAACTGAACCATTCCAAGTTGAGGTTTCCGATTTGAACTCACAATTTGTGCCCAAAACTAAATTAAGTGGAGCTACACCTAATTTTGTAAATGATGTTAAATAAAATCTTTTGGCATTGTAACCATTAACAGTTACTATAATGTTTTTCCCAAGAGCCAATGTACTTGTGCCGAGATTATCAATATAAATTCCAACAGCATTTGTATTTGTTCCTTCAATATACATGTCACCGTTAAAATTTGTTTGTGAACCAACATTATTCGAAACGTACATTTCTGATACCGTTGAACTGGCATTTTGGAGAAACGTGACATCACCGTTGAAATTAAGGGTTCCAAATCTATTTAAATACATTCTAGAATAAGCTCCACCCCCAGTATTTGTAAAAGTTGAAGTTCCGTTTACTGTAAAGGTTGATCCACTTGCACCGTTTAAATTAATTTGACCGCCTAATACGGCATTGTTTAAAACGTCTAAATTTCCATTAATTGTAACATTTCCAGAACCTTGCAAGCTAATTTGATTTCCTTGGTTATTGCCAATATTAAGAACATTTACATTTCCATTTACAGTCAAATTTGTTGTTGTAGTAGACGCTAATAGTATATAACTGGTTGTTGTACCTACAGTTGCATTGTTATTTAATAGAAGATTTCCCGTAATAACATTACCAAAAGAATTATATGCTAGATAAATATTATCAGTTCCTGTGTTGTTTAAAGTAACATTACCACTAAAAATATCTGGATTATTATTTCCGAATAATAGGTAACCTGATCCACTATTGTTAAGGGTTGTAGTTCCATCGAAAAGGTTATTTCCTGCACTGTTTTCATTACCAGCTCCTGTTTTAGTGAAATTTACATTGCTGTGAAAATGAGTTTCAGAGGTTCTAAAAGCTGCAGCTGTTATATTTTGAATTCCAAATATATCACAGTTTTGAGTTTCATATCCACCAGTGCCTGTTATAGTAAGATTTTCCGTTCCTGGGTTATTGCGAGTGGTGTTTTTAAAATAAAGAAAACCACTTGTAAATCCACTTGCATGTATAGAAATGACTGATGTAGGTGACATATTTGTAAAACCTGTTGAACCTCCAATCCAAATTCCTCCAGAGCTAGCTGATGAACCTACTATTAGATTTGCGTTTATTTGCGATGTTCCTCCTGTCCAACTCAATAAAATTCTTTCAGTGTTACTATTCAGCAATGTCAAATCACCATTGTAAACATTTATGTTTCCATTGCTTGTCATGAAATATCCCGTTCCGGTTTTTGTCACTGACAAGGAGTTATTAAATGTGCATCCACCTGTACCAGCAGTATTTGTCGGACCATTTTGCGTAGCATTAACAGTGGAGTTAAAAGTTCCACCATTGAAATAAACTTGGTTTGCGGTAATAGTTAAAGGTACTGAACAGATTAAAGGATTAATTGTGTAAACCGCGCCCGTTGAAGTAATATTTAAACTACCTGTCCCCGTAATTGTAGAGTTGTTTAATGTGCAATTGGTGGTTCCGTTTACTGTTAAAACAATTCCGTTTAATGATATAACTGAAGTGTAGTTTGTAATGTTAATTCCCGCAATTGTTGGTGCAATATTTACATTACAGTTTCCGAGCCCTGCATTGTTAAAATTTGCTATTTGCCCCGCGGTTGGCGGTCCTGCACCATCTGGAGCTCCACCAGAAGTATTTGACCAGTTATTACCAGACCAAGTGCTTGCTGCTGCACTGACCCAAAATCTGTTTTGAGCAGAAATTTGAGAAATAAAAAAGAAGGATAATAAAACTAAAAGAAGTTTTTTTATAGGATTGTAATCTTGAAACATGTCAAATCAGTATTAAGGCGTCTAAAGTATTAATAATTAATATACTAATATAAAAAATTTATGCCTAAATTAAATTAAGTTATATTTTAAACGCAATACTTATTTTAAGCTTAGTTTTAAACAGATTGTTCGAAATTTACACTGTTGAAATGAAAATTTAAGGCGTTTGATGTCATAAAATCGGTGCACTTAATCTATTTTTTCTCTTTTTTCTGCAACCTAATACCAGCCGCAATTTTTAGAAAATAATAGGTTTGGTGAAATTTTAAATTGTCATAGCGAATGCTTTTATTATCAAACTCCGCTGAAAGAATTACGAAATAACGATCAACCGAATAACCTCCATACAGTCTTATATCGTAGCGTGGGGCCAAGCCAGTAAAAGTTCTAGTGACACCGGGCAGCTCAAATAATTTAACTTGAATAACTGGTGCAAAACCTACCATAAAGGCATAAATCCAATTGTTGTGATTATTATGATAAACATAACCAGGTATTACACCAAAATCAAAAGCAGATACTCCAAGTAATGCAGTTTTTGTATCACTCGTATCTTGTAAATCTATTGGTATAAGTGACTTTCCTTGATTGCCTGCGCCATGAATGTTCATTGTACTGCGAAGGTAGAAAGATGTAACTTTTTTGTTAAACGAGCCTGTTTTTAAACGCAAACCTTGCATTTTAAATTCTTTATTTTTAAACCACCAAACATTAATGGAAAAACTAGCTGCTTGAATTGTTGGTTGCACATCATTAGGATGTTGAGAATCCAAACTATCATTCCAACGATATGCGTTTTTTATTGCGTAACCGTTGTAATTGTGAAAATCTATATCAATTAAAGTACGCTTAATAGTAAAATCGGTTCCGATATCTAAATAACTGGTGTTGCCATATTTTGATACTGGTCGTAAAGATCCCGGTAAATCAAATCCTATTCTGAATGCAAACCATTTGTATGCAATTCCAAATCCTAGAACTGCTTTATAATTGTTTCGATATTTTATTTTATCTATTCCTTTTGGAAAATTATATTTTATTGAAAAAGGCGCATTGTTAAAACCTAAATCGGCATAAAGAACTACATTGTTTTTATAATTATTAAAGCCAGTACTGTCTTGAGCTTTGTAAAAAAAGCAAACAATACTAAATAGAAATAAAAAGTAATATTTTTTACTCAAGATTTAAAAGACTTAAAATAAATGCAAATTCTTTCGCTTTTTCTAATCTTTCAGTACTTCGGCCAGACCCACCACCATGACCTGCATCCATGTTACAATCAAACATAAGAATATTATTATCTGTTTTCATGGTACGTAATTTTGCTACCCACTTTGCAGGTTCCCAATATTGAACTTGCGAATCATGATATCCGGTTGTAATAAACATTGAAGGGTAATCCATTTTGTGAATATTGTCATACGGTGAATAACTCAACATGTAATCATAATATTTTTGTACATTAGGATTTCCCCATTCTTCGTATTCTCCCACTGTTAATGGGATAGTTTCATCGAGCATGGTGCTCACAACATCCACAAACGGAACTTGAGCAATTATGCCTTTAAAAAGATACGGCGCCATGTTGGCTACTGCACCCATTAGCAATCCACCTGCGCTTCCTCCTTGCGCAAAAATTTTATCTTCGGCACAATACCCTTTTCTTGCCAACCATTCAGCAGAATTTATAAAATCTGTAAATGTATTTTTCTTTTTAAGAAATTTACCATCTTGATACCAGTTTTCACCCAAATATTTACTTCCTCGAATGTGTGCAATTGCATAAACAAAACCTCTGTCTAAAAGACTTATTCTTGTCGCACTAAAAACATCGGGAATAGTTATTCCATAAGAGCCATAGCCGTAAAGTAAAAGTGGAGCTTCTGATAATTTAATTCCTTTTTTATAAACTATTGTAATAGGAATTTCGGTACCGTCATTAGCCAATGCCCAAATTCTTTCTGACTGATAATCGCTAGATTTAAAATTGGGATCTCTTAATTTTTTTGTGAAATATTCAACTCTAATATCGCTCGGAATATCATAATTAAAGCAAGTGCTCGGCGTAGTTAGTGAATTATAAACAAATTTAATTTTAGTGCTGTTGTAATCGTCAAAATTTATTGCAGAAACATAATAAGCTTCTTCATCGAAGTTTATTTTTTTAACTTTTTTATCTCCAATATTTCTAATTTCAATTTCCAGCAATCCATTTTCTCGTTTCTGAATTATTAAATATTCATTTAAAACATTTAAGTTTTCCAAAAATATTTTATCGTCATTTGCCAAAATTGTTTGCATGTTTTCAACTTTTGTTGGTATGCTTGAACTGAATAAAATACTATTATTTACGGCTTTGTAATTGCTTAAAATATAAAATCCATTTAAATGATGCTCAACTTCGTATAAATGATCTTGTTTTCTCGCTAAAAAAATTTGTGGTTTTGTATCGGGTTTATCTGCATCAATCAACAATGTTTCATTTGTGGTGCTGCTTTGAGAGTGAATATAAACAAATTTCTTTGTTAAACTTTTGCTCAAAAAAACTGAAAATCTTTCGTCTTTTTCTTCATAAACAATTACATCTTTGCTACTGCTGGTGCCCAAAGTGTGTCTCATTATTTGAAATTCTCTTAAAGTTTGTTCATCTTTTCTGACGTAAAAAATTGTTTTATTGTCATTTGCCCAAACAATGTTTCCATCAGTGTTTGTAATTTCTTCTTTTAGTATTACATTTTTAAGATTGTCTCTAAATCGAATGGTGTACTTTCTTCTGCCTACAAAATCTTCACTAAATGCAAGCAAATTATTGTTAGTAGAAGGACTCCAATCTGCCAAGCTATAAAAACTCTTTCCTTTTGCTCGTTCATTTTCATCAAAATAAACGCTTTGTTTGCCATTTTTTATTTGATATAAAACTTCATAGTCTTTTCCTTCTATGTTTTTAGATTGATAGGTGATCCCATTAACTTCGTAGGGTACATTTTCTTCATTAGGATCAATTCTTTGTTCAAATTCTGCAAGAAGTTTATTAACTGTCGGCTGCAATTTATCGAAATAACTTTTGGTGTAAGAATTTTCAGCATCAAGATATTCTAAAACTTCTTTTGAATCACGTTGATTCATCCAAAAATAGGGATCAACTCGTGTGTCATTTAAGTGTTCTAATTTTTTATTAATAATAGTTGCTGTTGGCTGTGCAATGCTCATAAGAGGTGAAAAAATAAGGATTATTAAAAGTAATTTCATGATGTAATATTTGGCACACAAATTTAATAGGATTTAAATTCATTTCATTGTATTTCTTAAATTAATCATTCAATGCTTACTTTTACACCTGAAAATCGATATTTTCTGTAAAGAATAGACTAAAATGAAAAATGTATATAGATTCTTATTAAATAAATTACCAAGACCTTTATTAATTAGACTTAGCTATCCTTTCAAGGCTGTAGCACCAATTATTTACAAAGGTAAAAAGGTTGAATGTCCTGTTTGTGAAACCACTTTCAGAAAATTTTTATCGTATGGTACAAGTGTTTCTCACCGAAACAATGTGCTATGTCCTAAAGATTTAACTTTAGAAAGACATAGATTATTATGGTTATACCTCAAAAATGAAACAAAATTTTTCACAGAACCTTTATCGTTGCTACATATTGCGCCAGAACAATGTTTTCATGCAAAATTTAAGGCTCAAAAAAATCTTACTTATTTAACTGCAGATATCGAATCTCCAATTGCCGATATGCATTTCGATTTGCATCACATTCCTCTGGAAGACAATCGTTTTGATGTTGTATTTTGTAATCATGTGATGGAACACGTAGAAGACCCAATTCAATGCATGAAAGAATTATACAGAGTGATGAAAGTGGGTGGTTGGGCAATTATGCAGGTTCCACAAGATTTCAAGAATCCTGTTACTTACGAGGATAAAACCATAACCAGCCCAGAAGAAAGAGAAAAACATTATTGGCAAAAAGACCACCTAAGATTGTTCGGATTAGATTATCCGCAATATTTGGAAAAGGCTGGTTTTACTGTAGAAGAATACGTTACAAGTACAGTTTTCACGCCAGAACAAATAAATAGATACCGACTTTCAAACTCAGAGATTTTATATATTGCTAGAAAGTCTTAGCCTTATTAATTAGAAAATTCAAAAATTAAGAAACTGCATCAAGCTTGAAAGCTGAGGTTTTGTGGAAAGTTAAATCTGGATAATCTTGCTCTGCAATTGTCAATAAAAAAGGAGTTTCAGCAAGAAAAACTAGATTTCCGTCTTTATCTTTAGCTAGACTGTTGCTCTTCGCTCTTTGAAACGTTTCTAACTGTTCAAGGTTTTCTGATGTTACCCAAACTGCTTTCACATAATTTTTAGGAACAAATCTACAATTTGCGCCATATTCATGCTCTAATCTGTGTGCAATAACTTCAAACTGCAATTGTCCAACGGTACCTACAATTTTTCTGTTTCCAGGTTGTTGTATAAATAGTTGGGCTACACCTTCATCCATTAATTGATTTATTCCTTTGTCTAATTGTTTAGATTTCATTGGATCAAGATTTTCCAGTTGTTGAAATATCTCAGGAGAAAAACTAGGAATTCCTTTAAACATAAACTTTTCTCCTTCATTTAAAGTATCGCCAATTTTAAAATTCCCGGTATCGTACAAACCAATAACATCGCCTGGAAAAGCTTCGTCGATTACATTTTTTTCTTGTGCCATAAACGAAGTTGGATTAGCGAATTTGAACTTTTTACCCAATCTGACATGGTTGTAAAAAGTATTTCTTTCAAATTTACCACTCACAATTCTTAAAAACGCAATTCGGTCTCGGTGCTTAGGATCTAGATTGGCGTGAATTTTAAATACAAAACCAGAAAATTTTTCATCATTTGGTTCAATGAACTTTACATCTGTTTCTCTACCTCTTGGTGCAGGCGATATTCTACAAAAAGTATCAAGTAATTCTTTAACTCCAAAGTTGTTAACTGCTGATCCAAAAAACACTGGGGCAATATCTCCAGCTAAATATGCATCTCTATCAAAAGGGTCATAAACTCCCTCAATTATTTCAAGTTCTTCGCGCAATTCATTGGCAGCATTTTCTCCTACAATTTCGTCAAGCTGTTTGTCTTCCAAATTTTTAATTGAAACAACTTCTGTAGATATTTTAGTTTTATTAGCTTGAAAAAGATTAAGATTTTTATCGTATAAATTGTATACTCCTTTAAATCTATCGCCCATTCCAATTGGCCAAGTTAGCGGTCTCACTTTAATATTTAAGTTTTCTTCTAGCTCGTCTAATAAATCAAAGGTATATCGTCCTTCACGGTCCATTTTATTCACAAAAATAATAACAGGCGTTTTGCGCATTCTACAAACATCCATTAATTTTTGGGTTTGTTCTTCCACACCACTTGCGGCATCTATCACCAAAATCACACTGTCAACCGCAGTAAGTGTTCTAAACGTGTCTTCTGCAAAATCTTTATGGCCGGGAGTGTCTAAAATATTTATTTGTTTGCCTGCATATTCAAAAGCCATCACGGAAGTTGCGACAGAAATTCCTCTTTGTTTCTCAATTTCCATGAAATCGGAGGTAGCAGTTTTTTTTATTTTACTATTTTTTACTGCACCTGCGCTTTGAATTGCACCACCAAAAAGCAAAAGTTTCTCAGTCAGCGTAGTTTTACCTGCATCTGGGTGAGATATAATACCAAAAGTTCGTCTTTTTTCTATTGCTTCTTTATTTTTCATTTTTTTCTTGAAAATTTCAGTTTGCAAAGGTAGTGAGGAAATTTGAACCCGCCTCGGAATGAGTACAAATAAGTTGTTTTTGAGCTATTCAAATATTTTAAGTGTGTCACAAAAGTAGCGTTGAATGCCTTCCCAATTTAATAGAAACTACTAATATTTCAAATAGTTTTTATTCTTCAATTTGTATTTTTTTAATATTTTTTAACGAAAATTAAAAATGTTATATATATTTGCCGCTCAATTTAAATTAATTACATATGAAAAAATCACTTTTGTCAGTTATGACATTTTTAACAATCTGCACATCAACAAAAGCTCAAGTTGTAGAAGAAGG
>JBBSUQ010000133.1:0-9491 GCA_038234235.1 Flavobacteriales bacterium | reverse complement strand
TTCCTGCAGGAACATTGTCAGGAACTCCAAAACCAAAAGCTCTCGATTTAATTGCGGAACTCGAACCTGTGAAAAGAGAATTTTATGGTGGAGCAATAGGTATTTTTAATTCTGAAAGTGATATAAATTCAGCCATTGTGATAAGAAGTATTTTGAGCAAAAACAACGAATTACACTACCAAGCAGGCGCCGGAATTGTTTATGATTCAATTGCTGAGTCTGAACTAGATGAAGTACATAACAAATTACGTGCTGTTAGAAAAGCCATTAGTAATACACACAATTTATTTTTAGATAATATATGAAAATCGCTGTAATAGATAATTTCGATTCTTTTGTTTTTAATTTAGTGAGATACTTGAGAAATATAGAAGGCATTGAAGTAAATGTAATGCGAAATGATGCCATTGATTACAAAATTTTAAGTGAAGCCGATGGAATTATGCTTTCTCCTGGACCTGGAATACCTTCTGAAGCTGGAAGTCTCCTGAAAGTTATTGAAAAATATTATAAATCAAAATCTCTTTTCGGAGTATGTCTTGGACATCAAGCAATTGGTACATTTTTCGGTGCTGAGTTAATTCAATTGGCACACCCTGTTCACGGAAAATCGACATCCATTTTTAAAAAGAATAATTCGGAAATTTTCAAAGATTTGGGGTCAGAATTAATTGTTGGCAGATACCATAGTTGGATTGTAGACTTTGATAACAATGATCATTTGTCAGTTACTGCAAGCGATAATAATAATTTAATAATGGCATTTCAACATAAAACTTATCCGATTTATGGCGTGCAATTTCATCCGGAATCGTTGTTAACTCCTGATGGTAAAAAAATGGTGGAAAACTGGATAGAAAGTATAAAAAATGATTCTAGAAATTTGACAAATACCGAAAATGAAACATTATCTCAATAAATTATTAGCACACGAAGCCTTGACTTTTGACGAGAGTGATGATCTCATAACTCAAATTTCAACTTCTAAAATAGCTCCTGAAATTATTGCTTCAATTCTAATGTTAATTGAGCAAAGAGGCCCGCAAATGGAAGAAATTTTGGGTTTTAGAAGTGCGTTATTAAATCTTACAGACAAAATTCCATTTGACACTTCAACTGCGATTGATTTATGTGGAACAGGTGGTGATGGTAAAAACACTTTTAATATTTCAACCACTACATCTTTGATTTTGGCGGCAATGGGTGAAAAAGTGGTAAAACATGGTAATTTCGGCATCAGTTCTTCTTGTGGTTCTTCTAATGTTTTAAACGAATTAGGGTTTGAATTTCATACCGATTCGAGTAAGTTAGAACGAGATTTACAAAATACCAATTTCTGTTTTTTACACGCGCCATTATTCCATTCATCCCTCAAGAACGTGGCTGAAATCAGAAAAAACTTAGGAGTGAGAACTATTTTTAATCTTTTGGGACCTTTAATTAATCCTGCGCAACCTGGCTATCAATTTACTGGAACTTACTCTTTAGAATTGGCCAAGATTTACAATCATATTTTATATAAGGAGAGAAAAAACTATAAAGTTGTTTATGGGTTAAGTGGCTTTGATGAGCTCACTTTAAGTGACAAAACCAGAATCTATGGAAGAGAAAATGAACTAACGAAAAGTCATTTAGATTATCAAATACCATTGGTGAAATATGAAGAAATTCTTTCCGGAAAAACCGTAAGTGATTCTGCTAAGTTGATACATCAAATTTTAAAAGGAAACGGAAGTGAAGATCAAAACAATGTTATTGCAGCCAATTTAGCGGAAGCGAAACAAATTATTCATCCGGAAATAGATATAATAGAAACATTTAATGAAAGCCTTGATTTTATAAAATCAGGACAAGGCGCCAAACATTTTAAATTTAATTAATATGAAAACCATACTTGACGAAATAGTACAGAATAAGAGGCTAGAAATAAAAGAATTAAAGAAAATAAAATCATTTAAAGATTTTGAGAATGAAATGTATTTTAATAGAGAAGTTAATTCAATATCAAAAGCAATTACTCAATCAGATTTTGGAATTATAGCAGAATTTAAACGAAAATCTCCAAGTGCTGGCAATATTCTCAGTGATTTTACTTTAGATGAAGTTCTAGAAAAATATAAAGAGTTTAATACGTGTGCTTATTCGTGTTTAACCGATGAAAAATATTTTGGTTGTACGCAAAATGATCTTTTGGAAATGCGTAAACTTACTCAATTGCCAATTTTAAGAAAAGAATTTATTGTGGATGAATTTCAAATTTTCGAATCAAAAGCTTTGGGTGCAGATGCTATTTTATTGATTTCAGAAGTATTGGAAAAAGAAGAATTAGAGCATTTCACAACCATTGCCCAAGCGCTAAGCCTCGAAGTAATTGCAGAATGTAATAGTATTTCTACTTTTCATAAAATACCTGAAGATGTGAATGTTATTGGTATAAATAATAGAAATCTTGCCAATCAAAAAACAGATATTGCAACCAGTATTGAACTATTCCAATTCATAAAATCTGATAAAATAACGATTTCTGAATCTGGAATAAAATCTGCCAATGCAATTAGTCAGTTAAAAGACATTGGATTTAACGGTGTATTAATTGGCGAATATTTTTTGAAAAGTTTAGAGAAAAATCTAGAAAAACAATGAAAATAAAAGTCTGTGGAATTTCTCAAAACAAACAACTTTTAGAATTAGATTCTATTGAAGAAATTGATTTTTTAGGTTTAATTTTTCATACTTCTTCGGCCCGAAAAGTTCTAGAACTAAGTAAAAAGCTAAAGAAATCTAAGAAAGTTGGAGTTTTTGTGAATGCTGATTTAGATTTTATTAGTAAAAATGCAGAAGAATATGCTTTAGATTTTATACAACTTCACGGAAATGAAAGTCCTGAATTTTGTCGTGAAATTTCAGATAAATACACAGTTATTAAAGCTTTTGGAGTGGATGTGGATTTTAATTTTAATGACTTACATGCCTATAAAACCTCAGTTGATTACTTTCTATTCGATACGAAAACTGAAAAACATGGTGGAAGTGGGAAAAAATTCAATTGGGAAATTCTTTCTAATTACAAACTAAATATACCGTTTTTTATCGCCGGCGGAATATCAACAGACGACAGCGTTGAAATTAAAAAAATAAATCATCCTCAATTTTACGGTATAGATATAAACAGCAAATTCGAAATTTCACCAGGAATTAAAGATGAACAATTAATTAAAAATTTTATAAATGAACTCAACTAATATACAAATCCAACCAGATGAACTAGGATTTTACGGAGAATTCGGTGGAGCTTTTGTACCAGAATTGCTACAGAAAAACTTGCAGGAATTAGAATTAAAATTTGCTCAATTACAGAATGATGCAACTTTTAATTTAAAATACAAATCTTATTTAAAAGATTATGTCGGTAGACCTTCTCCACTCTACTTTTCAGATAAAATGAGTGCAAAATACAAGTGTAATATTTATTTAAAAAGAGAAGATTTAAACCACACTGGTTCGCATAAAATTAACAATGCCATCGGTCAAGCTTTATTGGCTAAAGAAATGGGTAAAACCAAAATTATTGCAGAAACTGGAGCCGGTCAACACGGTGTTGCTACTGCTACTGCTTGTGCGCTTTTCGGATTAGAATGTATCGTTTTTATGGGTGAAAAAGACATTGAAAGGCAAAATCCGAACGTAGAAAGAATGCATTTTTTAGGTGCGAAGGTTGTTCCTGTGGGTAGCGGAAGTAAAACCTTAAAAGATGCTACAAATGAAGCAATTAGATATTGGATTAATAATACAGATTCTTATTATTTAATTGGAAGCGCTGTTGGTCCCCATCCTTATCCTAAAATTGTAACTCATTTTCAAGCAATAATTTCAGAAGAAATTAAACTGCAACTTTTAGAAAAAACTGGAAAATCAAATCCTGATAAGGTTATTGCATGTGTTGGTGGAGGAAGCAATGCAGTGGGTGCTTTTTATCACTTTTACAATGAAGAAGTAGAACTTTTTGCAGTGGAAGCTGCTGGTGAAGGGGTAAATTCGGGAAAGTCTGCTGCTACTAGTTTTCTTGGTAGTCCGGGTGTATTGCACGGTAGTTTAACTTTACTAATGCAAAATGAGAACGGTCAAGTTACCGAACCTCATTCAATTTCTGCAGGCTTAGATTATCCAGGCATTGGTCCAATTCATGCACATACTATCCAAAACCATCGGGTTAAAGCAATTGCTGTTACGGATGAAGATGCCTTAAATGCCGGACAACAGCTAACCTTGAGTGACGGAATTATTCCTGCATTAGAATCGGCGCATGCACTTGCAGGTTTGGATAAAATTGAATTAAAAGAAAATGAAACAGTTGTAATTAATCTTTCTGGTCGTGGTGACAAAGATATGGCAGCATATCATCAACTAATAACTAAAAATTTATGAATCCTTTCAGAAAATCAAAAAAGCAATTAAGCATATTTTTTACTGCTGGGTTTCCTAAAATTAACAGTACCATTGAAAACATCTTACTTTGTCAACGAGAAAATGTCGATTTTGTAGAAATAGGAATACCATTTTCTGATCCTTTGGCAGATGGTCCAGTGATTCAAGGAAGCAGTGACATAGCAATTGCTAACGGTATGAACATCGATCTGCTATTTGAACAAATTGAAAATAATCGAGAAAAAATAAACATTCCACTTGTATTAATGGGTTATTTTAATCCAGTTTATAAATATGGAATTCAAAAATTTATGCAAAGAGCAGACGAATTAAATATTAAAGGAATAATTATTCCTGATTTACCTTTTGAATTATACACTGGTAAGTTTCTAAAAGATTTTGAAAAATTTAAAACACCTTTGGTTCAAATAATTACTCCTGAAACCGAAAGTAAAAAAATAGAAGCCATTTGTAATAAAAGTGAAAACAGTTTTATTTATTTAGTTCGATCTTCAGCAACCACCGGATCTCAGCAAAATTTCATAAATAACGATAATTTAATAGAAAATGTAGTTAAAGAATGCCAGAATATTCCAGTAATGATTGGTTTCGGCATTAAGTCAATGAACGATGTTTTAAAAGCCCAAAGTCAGGCATCTGGAGCAATAATCGGCACAGAATTTATTCGTCAATTAAACAATGGAACTGAACTAGAATTTCTTAGAAGCTTAAATCTATCTTGAATGGATGTAAAATTTATAATTATTTGGTTATGGTCCATTAATGTTATCAATGAATAGTGGTTATTATTAGCTTAAATGTACAAATCTATTGACATATTTTTGCTTTAAAAAATTCAGTCTTAAAAATTAGAAATTATAGGTTGATAAATTAAAAAAAAATAAGCAATACTTTTCGGTTACGCTTATCTTTCGATAATGTTTGATTTATAATTTTTGCTTAAATGCAGTTGAAAAATTCGTTTAAACTAACTTTTCAATTTTAAATTGGCTTCAATCTTTGTTATCGGGAGAGTTATCGAGAATTTTTATGGAATTAAATTAATTTTTTAAAAAATTCCGAATTTTTTGACAACAACCTTCTGTACAACAAGGAGATAGACCTATGGGACCGTCCCAAAAGAACGATTACTATATTCGTAAAACTCCAATTTTGGAATAATAACTACTCCAAACCAGCCTAAAAAACTCATTCCGCAACACTAAAATGTCATCCTTACCCAATCTCCTAACAGTTCCCTTAATTATTACTTCAGAATCAATACTAGCTGCCAATTCTGGAAAGTCCAATCTCCAACGAGCCTCTATTCCTTCAAACAATCCATCGACTTCTGAAGTCCTAAAAACAAAAATTAAATCATATTTTACATAGTAACTATATGCCCCAACAACATAAACCCTCATTCCACGATAAAAAGCTTTGCTACAATATTCTGCAGGCCGAAAGTTCTTCTTTTGCAGTTTAAACAAAGATGATATGAAGAAACTTTTTGAATCGCCCATAACTGAATTCAATACTTCGTAATTCTTTTTTTGAAATTCATTAAAACCTTCACAAGGATGTATTAACTGCTTTTCTTTTAACTTATTAAACTTTGATCGACATTGATCACTGCAATAAATTTTGGTTTTGAGGTAACCATAAACATCAACTTCGCAAGTCGGACAATCATGTCCCATGTATCTGTAAGCCATAAAATTTGGTGATTAGTAAGTTCACCAACTGTTTAAATGTAAAAAGTAAATATCGATGTAAATATAATCATAATATTTATTTATAGTTTAAATTTACGGAAATTAACCATGTGTTTAAGAATGTAAGTTTCTTAAACCTTTTTTAGGCGCGGGATAAGTAATCTTTAATAAGTTATAAAAACTTATGTTTCATATTAAAATCATCATATTAAAACTGGTAAATTCAGAAATATCAGTTAGCCGAAAAATTCATTTAACTCTGATCAATATTTATTATTTATTTTTGGACAGTAGATAAACATATTCCAATTGAAACTCAATTCATTTATTCTCAAATATCAAAATTATCTCATTTTCATTTGTTTGAATTTGGTATTGACCTTAGTTTATTTTTATTATTATTCTCAATTCCATCTTCCAATCGATAATGAGGTCATGTTTTCTACCTTTGATTCCAAAACTTATCAAGAGGTGGCGGATTGGTTTATTAACGGAAAAGTGACCAAAAGTTTATCCATTCGACCAATTTTGTATCCTTTACTGCTTTTAATTTTTGGTAAGACCTTTGGCGTATTTGGAATTTGGTTCTTAAATTTAATCTTTTGGTTTTTAGGGATAAATTTCATCTTTATGAGCCTTAGAAAGCTCACTAAAAACATTATTCTCTCCAGTTTTGGCGTAATTATAGTCATCGGTAATATTTCTTTAATTGCCCTTACCTTTCACGCTATCACGGAACTAATGATATTTTGCTTTTTATCAGCTTTTATTTATTTCATTGTTAAAAATATTGAAAGATGGAAAGAAATTTATTTCATCCACGGATTTTTGTTCATACTGATATTATTATCCATTACCAAGCCAGTTTTTATAATACCATTTCTTATTTGTTTATTAGCGTTGCCCTTTTATTGGCGCCAATATTTTAAAAATAAAGTCAATATTTTAAAACTAATTTTAATTTTAATTCCCTTAATAATTCAACTAAGCATAATGAAATTAAATTTTGGACTATTCACCGTCTCAAAAATTAGTCATATAACTTTAAATGCTTATTTCATTGCGCAAGGCATTCAAGAAATAGAAGGATTAGAGCTTTATGATGCCCGTATAAAAGCAATGAATTTTTCTAGCTCTCAGAGAAGAAAATACTTAATAAAACACTACAGAGTTTTTAAAAACAATTATATAAAAAATCTGGAAAATAACATTTATGCTGAGGCGACATATTTAAAATTTCCAGAACAATTAAATAATAAGTATCTTGCTGATAAAATGTATAAAACTAATGAAGCCTACCTTTATTGGCATAAGAGATTTTTGTGGCTTATGCTTTTAGCCTTTGCCATTTGTATTATCAGAAAAAACTACTGGAAAGCACTTATATTAATCTTATTGAGTCTATTTTGCGCCTATTATCTTTTAACTTCAGCAATATCTTTCTGGCAAGGTGACCGTTTGGTTTTACCCGCAATTGCACTATGGTCCGTATTATATGTTTTTATAGTTTATATTATTTTTGAAGGTCTACTCATTAGCATCAAACGTTTGTTTCTTACCATCCGTAAAAACAAAGAAATTATATCTTAACTTTTATGAATAGCTTATTAAAATAGGATGAAAGTTATCATCCTATTTTAATAAATGATACTTAGTAACCTACTAATTGTAAATGATCAATATCTAATTCACCAAAAGTTGAATAATTCAAAATACCAATGGCATGTGTCGTGTCACCTTCTTCTATATTTAATTTTGGATGCGCCATGTAAAATTTAGGATCGCAGTACATTGATATAAATGAGAAGTTGGTATCACTTACAAATTTATGGTCAATATTTACTGTAAATGAATATGTTAATGAATCATTGAATTTTGAATTATTGGAAGCATCTCTTGTATTCACGAAATAAAATTTAACTTCTTTACCATCCCAGGCATTTTTGTTTTCCAATTCTGAATGCTTGTTTAAAACTTCATAAAGAGAATATTCTTTATCTTCCAACATGGCTTCGTCTGTACCTTCATCTCTTAATTCGCTTAATCTGTCAAGTTCATCAAATTTAGACTTCAAATCGTTACCACCACAACTCACCAACATTGATGATATTGCCAAATAAATCAAATTTTTTACTTTCATCTTTTGTTATAATTTTAGAGGGTGAAAGTAATACTTGAGGCGCTATGAAATCTACTACTTTAGTATGATTTTTAAAGAACAGGATGAAAAATTTAAGCTAATTTTAAAACAATAAAAAAACTCTTTTAATACTTAAAACCTACTGCTACTGTGGCATTACTTACCTCATCAACTAAAATGAATGAACCATTCGCCTGCAACTTTTTATAATGGTCTAAAAATAAATTCTGAGCACTCACTATATTAACTTTTGAAATTGAATTAACGTCAATATCAATTGGATTTTCATCAAATGTGAGGTCTTCGAAATTTAACTTACTCTTAATTTCTTTAATTTTAATAATATGAGTGGAAGACCCACTTCTTAATAAATAGCGTTTTTGAATATTCAATTTTTCTTTATCTAACCAACACAGACTTGCATTAATTGATTTTTCTGACAATACTTTATCGGCCGCATGCACTAACATATCCGATCTCGAAATATCAATATCGTCTTCTAACTCAATACTGATAGAATCTCCGGTTTTAGCCTCTGCCAAAACATCATGATATTTTCTTATCGATTTTACTTTAGATTCAACACCAGAACTTAGAACTTTTAATGAATCTCCAATTTTTAAATTACCGTTTTTAATTTTTCCAGCATAAGATCTGAAATCATGAAATTCATCGTTTTGAGGCCTGATAACATATTGTACATCAAATCTCAAATCGGTATTTGTCGTTTTTTCTAATTCTACGTTTTCTAAGTATTCCAATAGAGTAGAACCTCCATACCAATTCATGTTTTGAGATTTCTTTACTACATTATCACCAATTTTCGCCGAAATAGGAATAAATTGTAAATCCTTATTTTCCAACTGAAATTCGTTTTTTAAAGATTTTAATTTGTCGCTAATTTCATTAAACTTTAATTTCTCATAGCCAACTAAATCCATTTTATTTATAACAAAAACGATGTGTTTAATTTCCATTAAAGATGCTATAAACAAATGCCTTTTGGTTTGTTCTATAATTCCAACACGGGCGTCAATTAGAATTATAAAAACTTGAGAGTTTGATGCGCCTGTAATCATATTTCGAGTATATTCGATATGACCCGGAGTATCGGCGACGATGTATTTTCTTTTTGGAGTATTGAAATAAATATGTGCGACATCTATCGTTATTCCCTGTTCTCTTTCCGCTGTCAATCCATCAGTAATTAG
>JBBSUQ010000132.1:0-9534 GCA_038234235.1 Flavobacteriales bacterium | reverse complement strand
TGTTTGATCAATAGTCATAATGACAGCTGGATTTATAGTAAAGGGCCCAGCATTGGCAACACAACCATTCGCATCATTAACACCTAAACTGTAATTGCCCGGAGTAAGATTGCTAATATCCAAGGTCACATCGCCGTTAGACCATAAATAATTTAAACCTGATCCGACAACCGTAATATTTGAAATTGCACCATCATTACCAGAACAACTTTCATTTTGAATAGAAATATTTGAAACGTCAATAACAGGACCCGGATTATTGCCGATTACATGAGGACCCGAGTTTGCCGTACAACCTGCGAAATCTGTTACAGTTAATGTATAATTTCCAGATGCCAAAGATGTTATATTTAAAGTTGTTTGAACTGTGCCTGTCCAAGAATAAGTTAAAGGATTTGTGCCGCCCGAGACAGAAATTCCTGTAATAGATCCGTTACCCATACCACAACTTTCATTATTAACAACAATATTTGTGGCATCAATAGTTGGACCCGCTATGTTATTAACAGTATACGAAACACTAGTAGCTGTACAACCATTATTATCCGTTACAGTTAATACATAATTTCCAGCAGAAATTGAACTTAAATCTAATGTAGTTTGCGCAGTGCTTGTCCAGGCGAAGGTAAGACCATTTCCTGAAGCTGTAATTCCAGTTATAGAACCATTGCTCATATTGCAATTCTCATTTACTACCAAGGCATTTGTTTCATCGATGGTCGGTCCAGCAGTGTTGTTAACTACAAAAGGACCAACCATAGCGGTGCATCCATTTCCATCAGTGACAGTTAAAGTATATGAATTTGCTGTTAAACTTGAAATATTTAATGTTGTTTGAACAGTATTTGACCAAGAATAAGTTAATAAACCAGTTCCACTTGCTGTTATTCCCGAAATAGATCCGAGCGTTCCATTGCAAATTTGGTTAGTAATTACAACTCCTGAAGCATCGATTACTGGGCCACCGGCTCCAGTTATGGTATACGGGCCACTTGTAGACGTACAACCAAAAACATCTGTCACGGTTAAAGTATAAGAACTTGGACTTGCACCTGTTAAATTTGCATTCGGAAAACTTATACCATTCCAAGTATATGTTAATGGATTGCTACCTGTTGCTGAAAGTCCAGTTATGCTTCCACTTGTGTTACAAGTTGCGTTTGTAATTACCGCTGTACCAGAAATTACCGGTGCAGGACTCACCGTTGCAGTAACAGGTATTCTAAAATTACCAGGGCAGATACCTACCCAATAAGTTGTTGTTGTTGCAATTACTGGAGTATTATATGTAAGTCCAGTATTCACAGAAGTTCCAGAAAATTGTGATGTGTACCAATAAATATTTGATCCTACTGGTAAAGTTCCAATTAAGATCACTGCCAAACTAGCAGAACCGTTGCTACAAATAGTATCATTGTCAGCAATTAAATTATTTAGATTATTTAATTGATTAGTTATTCCTACCGCTCCAAGTGTAGCTCCATTTGGTGGAAAATTTACAATGTGGGCTGAATTAGTTGTTCCATTATTCCCTCCAATTATACTTGTTACGGCTGAACTTGAAGCAGAAGTACCAATAAAACCACCACTTCCTCCACCACCTGGACCCGCTCCTTCTACCGAGCCACCAAAAGAACCAATTGTCAAAGCATGATCACCTCCTGCTCCACCATTACACGTTAGACTATAAGTTGCAGGAATATTGGAAATATTTTCTATATAAACGCTTCCGCCCCCGCCGCCGCCGCCGGCACCATCATTTCCTTTTTTCTGACCAAAACCTGCTGCCTGATTTAATGGATTAGATTTTTGACCCACATTTCCGTTGGCTTGAATTTTTCCAGTGCCAGTTGTACTTCCATATACTGTAATAAATACAATACCTCCTCCAGCACCACCGCTTCCACCTTGTCCACTATCTTGATCACCAGCGCCACCGCCACCTCCCATAAAAATTCTTGAAGCAGTGTAAGCGAGAGGATGACCTCCTAAACCACCATTAGTTTGACGATGATCGCCATTCCATCCAGTATTATTGGGTCCAACTGTTGTTTCATCTAAATTTGTTTCAGAAAGTGCATAACCACCTCTGCCGCCGCCTGGAGAACTAGAAGTTCCCATACCTGCAGTTTCTAAATTCCAAATGGCTGTATATCCTGGTGTTGGGACACCTTTACCTGTATAGCTCGCTGCTGGTCCGACATTGGAACCCCCACCGCCACCACAGTTTTGATAACCGCCACCTCCACCGCCATTTGCAGGAGCAGAAATACCGTAAGTTGAATAAATTGCAGCATATTCTGTTGTAAACCCTCCAATTCCTTCACCCTTGGCAGAACCTTCAGCTGGTAAATTTGAACCTAAATACCTCACACCTATACTTCCTCCAGCAAGCCCGGTCGGATCAACTAGACCTGGTCTAAAACCTAGACCATTTGCATGTATATTTGGAACAGTATTATTATTTAAATTAAGTGTATTTTCAACTTCTACAGCTACAACGCCTCCAACAGTGCCATTCCAAGCAGATGGAACGATTGAAGCTCCCGAATTCACAGTTAGATTTGAAAATCGAGGAATTCTAATAACCTGAGTATGACCACTAGTACTGTAAGAATTTTTTAATCCACATTCAACCGTTATAACATTTCCCGAAACGCTTAAAACTTCAAGTTTTTCAAAATTTCCGGCATTATTGTATGCAGTAACTTGCCCCCATAATTCTCGAAACAAGTACCAATCGAAGGTATGTCCAATTGGAGAAGTATAGTTTCCACCGTAAACAGTGGTCGGAGTAACATCACAGTCAAGTGTAGCCCCTTGCATTTGAATAATCATTATTAAATCGCCCGGAGCTAAATTACCAGTAAACTGAGCGCCAGATAAAGTCGCATTACTTACTGCAATTACAGTTGCACCAGCAGTTGCATTAGCCGTTAAAGCAGTATAAGTATTTACGATAGTATTGGCTGCCGTTGCTGTGTACATTCCATTTTTAGAGCGTTGTGCAACAATTTGAAAAGTCAAGGTTAAACCAAATAGAGAGAGTAGTAATTTACTTTTCACAATATATTTTGTTTTATTTAATAAGTTAGACGTAATGAAACGTCAAAAAGTTGGATTTACTAATAAATTTCAAATGGCTTGTTAAAAAAACCATCATTTTTTCAAAGATAAGTTAATATCTTCAAAGATAAAACTAACCGCTGGACAAATTTGCGAATTTTTCACCGTCAGATCCAAAATTTGGTACATATTTTTACGATCTGTATGTGGGTATTCTTTGCAAGCTAAAGGTCTAACTTCATAGATACCGCAATGATTATCAGCTCCTAAAAAAGTGCAAGGAGCTTCATTTAAAACATAATCCTTCTCATCATCAAGGTGTAAATATTTTTTTATGAAATCTGATTCTGAAGATCTTAAATGTTTAGAAATTCTTTTGATATCTATTTCTCTAAAAATTGGTGAGGTAGTTTTACAACAATTAGCACATTGCAGACAATCGATTTGTTTAAAAGCTTTCACATGAGCATTGTTAAATACCTCATCTACCAATTTTTTTGGCTTTTTTCGCAAAGCGGCGGCTTGTTTTTTTATCAAATCCAAGCCCACATCTGTTTTATTTAAGCGATCTTTATACTTCATTAATTTATAACTTATTTTCTTTTAATCAATTGAAACCTGAATCGACCTGAATATCTCGACAAATATACCACAATTAGTAATTTTGGTTGATAACTTAAATTTCGATTTAAATTAATAAGGGCTTCAATGAATTAAAAAGATTATTATCTTTGCGCCCAGCGAAGAAATACTAAGAAAAATATTTTTTCAAAATTACTTGCATAGAAAGAAAATAATAACTTCCTTTGCACCCGCTTTTTAAGAATATATAGGAAAATAGAAATTATGTCACGAGTTTGTCAATTAACAGGAAAATCGGTAATGTCTGGGAACAATGTTTCTCACTCTAACCGCAGAACGAAAAGAAAATTTTTACCGAATTTGATTACGAAAAGGTTTTTTATTCCAGAGGAAGATAAATGGGTTAGCCTAAAAATATCTTGTTCTGCGTTAAGAACGATCAACAAAAAAGGAATATCTGCTTGTTTGAAAGAAGCTCGTGAAAAAGGCTACTTAACTACAAAGAAGTAATTCTATTTGTTCAATAAGCAAAAAAAATAAAGAAAATGGCAAAAAAGGCAAAAGGTAATAGAATTCAGGTGATTTTAGAATGTACTGAGCATAAAGAGTCTGGTCAAGCAGGAACTTCAAGATACATTACAACTAAAAATAGAAAAAACACACCTGAGAGAATGGAGATTAAGAAATTTAATCCAATTCTTAAAAGAATGACCGTTCACAAAGAAATTAAATAAGGATAAAATAATTTGAATCATGGCTAAGAAAGTTGTAGCAACCTTGCAAAAAGGGGGAGGAAAAGAACATACGAAAGTTATAAGAATGATTAAATCTGAAAAATCAGGTTCGTTTACCTTTAAAACAGAAATCATTCACAATGACAAAGTAAAAGATTGGTTCAATAAATAACATTGAACATTCTAAAAATATAAGCCTCCAATTACGGGGGCTTTTTTATTTTTGTAACTAAAATAAAGCATATGGCATTTTTTGGATTGTTCTCAAAAGAGAAAAAAGAATCCCTCGATAAAGGACTAGAAAAAACTAAAGATTCTTTTTTTTCTAAGTTTACGCGTTCAATAATTGGTAAATCAACTGTTGATTCAGATGTTTTAGATAATCTTGAGGAAACCTTAATTTCTTCGGATGTAGGAGTAAATACTACTTTAAAAATTATTGAGAGGATAGAAAAAAGAGTTGCCCAAGATAAGGTAATGAATACCTCTGAACTAAATGTCTTACTCAGAGAAGAAGTTGCCGGTTTATTAGAAGAAAACAACACAAAAGACGGAATTGATTTTGACTTTGAAAAGCATGAAGGCAATCCATATGTCATTATGGTTGTAGGTGTTAATGGCGTTGGTAAGACAACAACAATTGGTAAACTCGCCTATCAGTTTAAAAAAATAAATAAAAAAGTATTATTGGGTGCTGCAGATACATTTAGAGCTGCCGCAGTAGAACAAATAACAATCTGGTCGGAAAGAGTTGGCGTGCCGATTGTCTCGCAAGGAATGGGTGCAGATCCTGCATCTGTTGCGTTTGACACTTTACAATCAGCCAAAGCTCAAAATGTTGACGTTGCAATAATAGATACTGCTGGTCGGCTACATAACAAAGTGAACTTAATGAATGAGCTCACAAAAATAAAAAGAGTTATGGAAAAAGTTATTCCTGGAGCGCCGCATGAAATTTTATTAGTCTTAGATGGTTCAACAGGTCAAAATGCATACGAACAAGCCAAACAATTTTCGGCAGCAACAGATATCAATGCACTCGCAATTACGAAACTTGATGGCACTGCCAAAGGAGGTGTAGTTATAGGCATTTCTGATCAAATGAAAATTCCAGTGAAATATATCGGTGTAGGAGAAGGAATTGAGGATTTGCAAGTTTTTAATAAAAAAGAGTTCGTAGATTCACTATTCAATTGATATCAACCCTTTTTAATATTCATTTAATTCTGTAAAAAGAAGATTCATGAAAACAAATTCTCAAGACAAAACCGTTGCTATTGTTGCATATCTTACTCTAATAGGATTTATAATTGCTCTGATTTTAAATGCCAACCGAACAGGTGATAATAAACGATTTAATGCTTTTCATTTAAGACAAAGTTTGGGAGTTTTTATTATTATCATAATTCTAAATATCTGTGCCGGAATTATTACTAGTATTTTACCCATATTTTCGTTTATTTCAACTATAATTTGGATTGCAAGTTTGATTATGCTGGTTTTTGGACTAATTGGCGCCGTAAATGGCGAAGAAAAATTAATACCAATAGTAGGCGAACCAATTCAAAAAGCGTTTGGAAATACTTTTGGTTAAAACTTATTAAGCTATTTAAATCCGTTAATAATTTATATCTGGTTTTTCTATACTAATATCTGGCAAGTATAAATCAAATATCCAAGTAGGATTGGCTTTAAAGTTAGCTTGATTGAAAGCAGGATAAAATGTAAATGAAACTTTTAATTCATTAATAACCATTTTTTCGTGTCGAATTAAAAATCCAAAACCATAAGCTTGATAATATTTTTGAGCTAGCAATTGAGTTTTTAGTGAATTTAAATCAGCGAAAGCAGCGTACACAAAAACTGCATAATTAAATCCCAAAATTTTAAAAGGCGAATACGCAATATTAGTAAACTGAAATGTGGTTTTACTGATATTATTAAATGCTGAACTGTTCACATTTAGAAATCCATCATCGTTATCAATAATTATTTGGTTAAAGAAACCATCGGTACTCACTTGCCGATGTCTGGCACTAATAAAAATTCTGTTTTTAAAATCAGTATCAAAAAGTATTGGTGAAAGGTAAGCTAGTTTGTAGGTAGTAGTTGTTCTGTCTAAAACCTCATTATTACTGGCACTTACAACAAAATCTACTTTACCGTTTATATATCCAAATTTTCTTTTTATTGCAAAACCTGTGTTAAATCCTACATAGGAAACATCATCTTGATTCTTATAAAAAGATTTACCGAGTAATCCGTTAAAATAAAAACCTACTGGGATATCTTGTGAATAAAGAAATCTAAAAATATAGTTATCTACAAAGTATTTTCTTTTAACAAAACCAAAGTTTATTAGAGCAGTTTGACCTGTTTCATTAATTCTCATTAAGCTGGTATCTGTGGTACTATAATTAGTAATTTTTTCTACAGCATTAACGAATTTTGCGTTGACTACAAAGTTATTGGAAAATTCTTTCTTTTTGAATTTATTTACATTAAACGATCGACCAAGCCAATATTCCTGATAATTTAAATCTGAAGTAAAATCAGCCACAATTGTATCTCTGTTGTATCTAAATTTTTTACTATGAGAGTTGCTAATAGTTGTACCGTAGCCATATTTAAAAAAGCCCGTTAAGTATCTTCTATTAAGCGCAATTTCTTTTACATAATTGGTACTTGAGGATGAGTATTTAGCGTTCAATTGAATGTAAGTCGAAAACAAATTTTCATCCACGAGATTATAAGAACTATAACGGTATTTACCATTTTCAAGTGCTATATCATAATAAAATTTTGAACCCGTACCTAGAAAGTTTTGATATTTCACTGAACCTATTTGCAAATTATCGCTTTGGCTAAACCCACCAATGATTGGATATCTGTCTTGAATGAGAATTTCAATAATATAATGACCTTTAATTTTGGAACGTTTGGTTATGACACGGGCATCACGGATATAAATGGATTTTCTCAAAAGTCTTTCAGATTCTTCTAAACGCAACCTGGGAATTGTATCACTCTCATGAAACAATAAATGCTGCTTAATTCCTTTTACTCGAGATGGGATTACGAAGAAATTACCAATTTTTTTAATAAAACCATTATCAAATTTATTTGTATCGGAAATATCTCTCCCTAGGGGAACATAAATTTTTACAATAATTTCATCGATAATAAATTCTTTTACACCTTTTTCAATTTCATAATCTAAAGCACTTTCAACTTCAAACAACAAGCTATCAGTTGTATCATATTCTGATTCTTCAATTTGAGCCATTGAAAAACCTGAATAAAAAATTAGAATAATAATGAATATTTTACGCATTGCTAATAAAGGCATATAACACTTAGAAGCAAAATATGTTTAAATAAATAATTTTTTATCGAGTCCTAACCATTCTAGAGTGCTGTTGCAAAAAATATCTTCTATAACTACCTTATTCAAATCGCTGTCAGTTATAAATTTACCTATTTCTAGATCTCCGAGTGGAAAAGGATAATCAGAACCCAAACAAATACGTTTGCTTCCTTGAAGTTTCAACATATACTTTAAAGCATCGATATCATGTGTGATGCAATCTACCCAAAATTTCCCTAAATAATTTCTAGGATTCACATTATTATCTATTGCAACAAGATCTGGACGACAATTAAAACCATGTTCAATTCTTCCAAGAGTTGGCAAAAAAGAACCACCAGCATGAGAAAAACAAACTTTAAGATTAGGCAGTCTTTCTAAAACTCCACCGAAAACGAGAGAACATGCTGCTCTGGAAGTTTCTGCTGGCATTCCAACCAACCACGGCAGCCAATATTTTTTCATAGAATCAAAGCCCATCATTTGCCAAGGATGAATTAATACTGCCATATCTAATTTAGCGCAGGCTTCGAATATGGAAAAGAATTTGTCTTCACTTAAATTTTCATCATTTATATTAGAACCAATTTGTATACCTACTAACCCAATTTGTTTGCAACGCTCTAATTCTTTTATTGCAAGATTGCTATCCTGCATTGGTAGCGTTGCTAAACCAACATATTTTTTTGGATATTCATTTACTAATTGTGCAATATGATCGTTTAAATATTTTGCTACTTCAAGTCCATCAGATGGCTTTGCCCAGTAAGAAAACATAACTGGAATTGTACAAACAACTTGAACATGAGTGTCAAATTTCTGATAATCTTCAATTCTTAAATCTGCATCCCAACAATTTTCTTGTATTCTTCTAAAAAATTGTCCACCTTGCATCATGTCTGCAGTTTTATCCTCATTATGTTCAAGCATAATAAAATCACCATAACCAAATTTTTTAAACCAGTCAGGTAAAATTTTTGGAATTATATGTGTGTGCATGTCAATTTTCAACATAAGCTAATACAATATTTTATGCAAAGTTAGAACTCTTAAATTAAAACTGGATTCAAATTGTAAAAATGTTAAAAAGGAAAATTCAAATTTATAATTGATAGTTAAATGCTCAATTTCAGTTGGTAATTAACATTTTTTTGAACCTTTCTTCCATTATTTTTCCGGTCATGTACATTAAATGCTTATTTTTGCCCGATAAAAGTCATAAATAAACTACTGATTTAATGAGAAAAAGATTACTAATAATTGTATTTTTCTGTCTAAATATCATACAATTTAACTTATCAGCACAGCAAGATAAATTATTTTATTTTGCGGCGCCTGAGATAAGTTCGGCCTCAGGAGACTCTCCTGTTTTCCTAAAATTCTTGTCGTATGACACGGCAGCAACTGTTACTATAAGTCTACCTGCAAATGTTGGATTTGTACCTATAGTTTTAACTATTCCTGCAAGTGGCGTTGACAGTATTAATTTAACTCCTTTTTTAGCATCGATAGAAAGTCCGGCGGCAAACGTTGTATCAAATAATGGTATTAAGATTTCTTCTACCTCACGTATTTCTGCATTTTACGAATTGCGTTCTCCGACCGGTAGAGAAATATTCTCTTTAAAGGGTGCTAAAGGGTTGGGAACAAACTTTTACACTCCATTTCAAAAGTTTTGGAACAATGCAGTTACTGCTCCTGGATCTTTTTGTTCTATTGATATTGTAGCAAAACAAAATAATACGAGTGTCTTAATAACTCCAACGACAGCAATTACAGGTCATG
>JBBSUQ010000131.1:0-9535 GCA_038234235.1 Flavobacteriales bacterium | reverse complement strand
TTCCTAACGATGACGGAATTGATACTATTACAAGGTACTTGAATATTCAAAACAAACTACCTCACCCTATGTGGGGACAATATTATGGTTATTCAAGTGAGAATCCTAGCCACTTTTTTACAATAGAAATTGATACTCTTACCAGATATTATTCATATATGTCCCCAAATTATCAATGTTTAGAGGTTTTAAAGAATTTACCAGAGGGCAAGAATTACCCTGTTATTTTTGGAAGAAATGGTAGTTATAGTCTTTTTGGAGTTTCGGATATGATTCCTCCTTACACAGATATAATTTATGTTGATAGCAAAGATGCCTTATTTAAAAATTCATCAAGAGCTCTTTATAATCGTAAAACGAAAGAAATTGAAATACACTATTTTACAAGAGAAATTATTACACCTTTTCAATTAAGTAATGTGTTTACAGAAAGAAAATTTATTGGAAAAAAAATCTAATCATGAAAACTTTATTTATTTATTTAGCAGTTTTAATCACAGGAAATTTATTAAGTCAAGAACCAGTAATAGTTCCAAATTCAGGTTGTGATCCAAAAGGTACTTCAACGAACCCAGATAATTACCAAAATCCCCCAAGATCCCCAAAAATTAAGAAAATGGGACTGAACTCAAGAAGAATTAACTTTGTATATTTTAATGCTAGAAGCTAGGTTGAAAGCCTTGGAAGAAAAGTAAATTAATTTTAAAAAATTTGTGTTTTGAAAATATCTTATAATATACTTTTATTATGTCTGCTGGTTACAATTTCTTTGGTTTCTTGCAAAAAAGAAGTACAACCCGACATGATTGCCCTGAACGAAAACTGCAACTGTGCTAAAGAAGTTAGTGCTTCATTTGAAATTAGAGAGTTGGAAAAACTTCCGCAGTTTGATCCAATTGGTACTGATACAGATACAATTTACATGAATAAAAATATTCGATTTATTGCTTTGGAAGAGAATGCTGAATATACTTGGTACATAGGTAGTGAAATTGTAACGGACAAAGTAGTTGGCAGATATTTTTCTTCGGCACAAGCTGGACAGACTATAAATGTCAGTTTGGCTGTAAGAAAAAAGCCGAATACAATCTGTTTACCGAATGATGATGGTTATGATTCTATTAGCAGGAGCTTTTATGTACAGACATGTAAAAGCTGTACGGATACCGTCAATTTTGTAAATGGTAAAACATTGATGGAAGGCACCTATAGAATGAAGTCTAATCTTTTGGTGGATAGCTTTGATGTTGTCATAAATTATATGGACACAGTTTCTGGATTGAACAACCGCATAATTATTTTCAACGTGGATGGTAAAGGAACAAAAGTAAAAGAAGGCAATAGATGTTATAGTACCAACTATCGCCAATTCTGGCTAGATGAAGACAGTCAATCCAAATTCGTTACAGGCTCATTTCATTATAAACTAAACGGAACGGCTGAATTTATTTTTACAAGCAGTGAAATAGTAAATGGAATCAATGTGCAGGATTATTACAAAAACCACTTAATAGGTAGAAAACTTAATTAATATTATTATGACTAATATAGCTAAAATATATACTATTATGACATTGATACTATTAGTTTCTTGCAAAAAAGAAGTACAACCCGATATGATTGCCCTTAACGAAAACTGCAATTGTGCTAAAGAAGTTAGTGCGAATTTTTTAATTGAGGAAATGACAAGTCCTTTTTCTGATGCTAGATTTACAGATGCAGACACAATTTACAAGGGTAAAAATGTACGATTTAGAGCCTTGGAAGACAATGCTCAATACACTTGGTATATAGGTAACGAAGTGCTTAATACACAAGAAGTAGCAAGATTCTTTAATTCATCTCTTGGCGGACAAAATATTACCATAAGTTTAGCAATAAGGAAAAAACCCAATTCTATATGCTTACCAAATGACGATGGATACGATTCAATTTCGAAAACGTTTCACGTAAGTACAAAAGATCCTGGGGGGTTTTTTGTAGACCGAATTTTTTGGAAGGGACCTTTAGACTGGCCAGTGCAGAAATAGATAGTATGGATGTAATTATAGACATATCCTCAACAGCGCCCAATCCGCCATTTTTATCTTATGTAGTGACTGTTATAGGTCTTACGAATGACACATTAAATTTTCCTGTATATGATCGGAATTACCGCGAATTTTGGTTTGATCAAAATTATGGATATTCGTACATGAGTTATTTCAGAAGAAATTTAAATGGTGAAGTCGAATTCCTTTTAAAACCTAACGAGGGAATTACCTACCCAATACCATTTTACCATTTAACAGGAAGAAAAATTAATTAAAAAAAGTATTATGAACATTTTTATAAAGACAATAACAGCTTTATCACTAATTGCAGTTCTCATCTCTTGCAACAAAGAAAAACGTTATTCCAATAAACTCTTCAAGGGAGAAAATTGGAAAGTGAAATCTATAAAAATAGATGGAGCGGAATCTCAAATAAAAGGCAATTGGCTTATTATGGGAGATGATATTTACGATACAGTGCCCTCAGTTAAATGGCAAGGTAATGCCGGTTTTGGTGAAAGTCTTTTTCAATGGCAGTTTCAAGATAAAGGAGATAAATTTCAACTCAATTATTTTCAACTGTGCGAAGAATGTGACGGAACAGAGTTAGATAGTTTGGATGTTTTCAACTATGCCATAACTGGAACTTATGATGTTGATAGACATAGAAATAAAAAAATGACTTTTACCAGTAATAAGACTATCGGTTTCGGTTCAAAGAAAGTTGAAATAGAAATAGAGAAAAATTAATAGTGTAACACAAGTAAACTCAAAACAATGACTGAAAACGACTTCCAAACGGGAGTCGTTTTTTTTGGATAAACAAGTATACAAAAACTCGTCGTGGGTTTTTTTACAACAACCTAATCTTCACCATTTCAATTCTCCTATCAGAAACTTCTTCAATTAAATATTCGAATTTTTCGGTGGCAATGATGTTGCCAGTTTCGGGGATGGATTCTATGTGGTGAATTATGAGACCGCCAAGTGTGTCGTATTCTTCTGATTCTTTAAGACCTAAACCATACGTTTGATTGATGTAATCTATCTCAATTCTAGCAGAAAAGCGATATTCGTTGTCGTTTAATTTTTCTTCTACAAATCCTTCGGTATCATGCTCGTCTTCGATATCTCCGAAAATTTCTTCAATTACGTCTTCAATTGTTACCACACCTGCTGTTCCGCCATATTCGTCGGTAACTACTGCAACGTTGCCAGATCTTTTGGTAAACATTTCCAATAATTCTTTGCCGGGCATTGCAGCAGGCACAAAATTTATTGGCATGAGTATTTGCTTGATCGTTGTTGGTTTTTTAAACATATCAAACGAACGTACAAAACCAATTACATTGTCAATGTTTTCGCGGAAAACCAATATTTTAGAAAGTCCAGTATCTACAAATTCTTTGTGTAAAACACTTACTTCGTTGTCAATAGAAATTGCTACTATTTCCGTGCGCGGAACCATACAATCTCGTGCTTTGAGGGTAGAAAAATCTAAGGCATTTTGTAATATTTGCATTTCATTGCCAAAATCTTGCTCGTCTTTTATTCTAGTAGAAATATCTAATACATAATGTTCCAAATCTACTTTAGAAAATACTTTGGCTGAAGTATCTCTATCGGTTTTTAAAAGCGTGAGCACCGCATTACTAATGCTCACAACCAAAAGTGTTGGTAAATACAGCAACACAAATATTAAGAACATGGGCAAACTGGCGTATAACAAAAAGCCATTGGCGTTAATTTGTACGAGTGCTTTGGGTAGAAATTCGGCAGTTACCAAAACCAAAAGTGTAGAAATAATTGTTTGTAAGAATAGATTGTCAATGCCAAAAGACTCTGACATTAGCTTTGCCGAGAAAATACCGAAAAGAACCAAGGAAATATTGTTTCCAAGTAGTAAACTCGCTAAAAATTTAGATTCGTCTTTGTAAAAAGTGCTAATTGCTTTTGCAACCAAAGTATCTTTGGATCGGTCAAGCTCTACTTTTAGTCGATTAGAAGAAATAAAAGCAATCTCATATCCAGAAAAGAAAGCTGAGAAGAGCAAAGAAAAGATTATAACGACGACGGAAGGATCCATATATCAATAAAGCAATCCGAAAGATAGTGAATTATACGAATTACAACACATCGAATCCTATATCTTTACGAAAATATGCATTTTCAAATTCTATTTTAGAAATAGATTCATAGGACTTTTTCAATGCAACATCAAGGTTTTTGCCATAAGATGTAACTGTCAAAACTCTCCCTCCATTGCTCATTACTGCAGGGCCATCAGCCTTAGTTCCGGCATGAAAAACCATGCTGTCTTTTATGGCGTTCAATCCGAAAATTTGTTTGTTTTTAGCGTATTTTTCTGGATAACCCCCAGAAACCATCATAACTGTAGCTGCCGAGCGTTCGTCAAACTGCACATCTCTTTCAGAAAGCGTATTGCTGACAACACCATCAAACAAGTCCAATAAATCTGATTTTAATCTTGGCAACACCACTTCAGTTTCAGGATCGCCCATTCTGCAATTGTATTCAATTACATAAGGTTCGTTTTTTACATTAATCAATCCGAAGAAAATAAATCCTTTGTAATGAATTTCATCGGCTTTCAAACCTTTTACAGTTGGTATAATAATTTGATTTTTAACTTTATCTAAAAACTTTGGATCAGCGAATGGAACTGGCGAAACTGCTCCCATGCCGCCTGTATTTAAACCTTTATCGGCTTCACCAATTCTTTTATAATCTTTCGCTTCTGGTAAAATTTTATAAGAATCACCGTCGGTTATAACAAAAACAGACAATTCTCTTCCGCTTAAAAATTGTTCAATAACCACTTTATTGCCCGCAGTTCCAAATTTACCATCAAGCATGTTTTTTAATTCTTTTTTGGCCTCAGAAAGATCTTCCAAAATCAAAACACCTTTGCCAGCTGCAAGTCCATCTGCTTTTAAAACATACGGTGCTTTCATGTTTTCTAAAAACTTAATACCGGCATCTAAATTTTGTTTGGTAAATGTGCCGTATTTCGCAGTGGGTATATTGTGGCGAAGCATAAATTCTTTTGCAAAATCTTTGCTCCCTTCCATTTGAGCAGCATGTTTGTTCGGACCAATAACTCCTACTTTTTTGAGGTCTTTATCGGCTTCAAAAAAATCGGTGATTCCTTTTACCAAAAGTTCTTCAGAGCCCACAACCACCATGTCGACTTGATTATCGAGTACAAATTTTTTAATTTCAGGGAAATTATTGAGATCCAGATTTACGTTTTTGCCATGATTTTTAGTTCCAGCATTTCCGGGTGCTATAAATAGTTCTTCCAAAGATGAACTTTGTGCAATTTTCCAAGCCATAGCATGTTCTCTGCCACCTGATCCTAAAAGCAATACGCGCATTTTTAACAGTGTTTTAGTAAAGATTCAAAAAGTAATTTGCCATCTTCATTACACAACTCTCTATCTGCTGCTCTTTCAGGATGCGGCATCATTCCGAAAACATTTTTTTGTGCATTGCATGTACCTGCAATATTGTTAAGTGATCCGTTGGGATTGCACTTTTCATCTATTAAACCATCTTGATGCGCATATTTAAATAAAATTTGCTCATTGTCTTCTAATTTCTTGATTGTATCGTTGTCTGCATAAAATCTACCTTCACCATGAGCAATAGGAATTTTATAAGTCTTATCTAGATTTAAATTTTTAACTAAAGCGTTGGCTGTCGTTTGCGGTTTTAGGTATACATTTTTACAAACGAAAGTTTGCGTATCGTTGTGCAACAAAGCGCCATCTAATAACCCAGACTCTGTTAGTATTTGATAACCATTGCAAACTCCAAGAACATAACCGCCTTTGTTAGCGTGCTCAATTACTGATTTCATAATGGGCGAAAGTTTAGCAATTGCACCAGATCGCAAATAATCTCCATAAGAGAAACCACCAGGCAACACTATAAAATCAGAACCTTTGAGGTCAGTGTCTTTGTGCCATAATTTTTCAACAGTTTGATGCATAAGGGTTTCCAATACATAAATCATGTCTTCATCGCAATTGGAACCAGGAAAAGTAACTACGCCAAATTTCATTTATCTTAACTTATTTTACTCCTTGCTAAAGCTTCTGTTTTTTAATAATCTCTTACTTTAGCTTTTTGCAAGTGTGTGAATATTAAGAGCAAAAGTAAGTATAAAGTAAGTATATTAATGCAATGGTTTGGGATTAAATAAAGAATTTCAACATAGAATATGCGAACAAACAGTAGAATAAGCCTATAGCCACAATATTAAATCGGTTGTAAAGAAAGGCGTAAGGAAAGAAAAATGACATTGCAATCATCACAAAACTAAATTGCACAAATTGTTGGAGGTATAAAATATCAAACGCGCCAAGCGAAAGTCCTATAAGTAAATACCACAAAACAATTCTCAATATTTTTTTTAAACGGATAGAACTTTTCTGCAATCTTACGTTCAAACCCAACAAACTTAAAATTAAAGACAAGCCGAGAAGGGAACTACTTACGTAGAAGTCTAAATCGGTGATTTTTAAAGATTTTTCGAAAGGAATGAGGCTTAACTTAAATTTTGCATTGGTAGTATATAAAAATACCCAAGCGTAAAATAATGGGATGGCAAAACCAAGTAACAACAAAATAGATTCTCGAAGTTTAACTGGGCGTACAATCCAAATCATGAAAAATAATATTGGAACAATACCCAAAATTGGTGGATGCAAGCTGGCGGCAATACCTGCAAAAAATGCTACGTTGAAAACTGCTTTTCTTCCATCTTCATTTTGTCGCAATTTAAATAATTGAAATAGCCCTAATATTAGGAATAGTTGAGAAAGTAAAATACCATCTATTTGATAAAATGAGGAATAAAAACTCATTAAAACTATATAAAGCAATGAACAGATGTAAGTGTTTTTTTCGTAAAATTCGTTGGAATTAAACAGTGTATTGATGATAAGCGCATTTGATCCGACCACAATACCCGCTAAAACTTGTAAAATCCAAGGAGTAGTAATGAGGTAATTGCCCCAAAAACCAAGATAAATATTTGTTTCTAATAAACTTTCGGAATTGTAAAAATAAATTACATGATACAACGCAATAAGTATCGGAAGAGAAAACAAAACAATAATTCTATTCCCTAAAAATGCGTTTATCATAAGTTGAAAATGTTTTGGCGTGTGACTTCGAGAACCTCAGTCACCACAACAATTTTTATAGTTTAAGAAATATTGGTAAATACTTGTTGAATATCATCGTCGTCCTCAATTTTATCGAGCATTTTTTCAATGTCTGTCAATTGTTCTTCAGTGAAGTCTACCAATGTTTTTGGAAATCTCTGTAAACTTGATTTCTCAACTCCGATATTCATATCCGCTAATTTCTTATCAAGTGTTCCGAATGATGTATAATCTCCGTAAATGACAATATTTTCATCCGTTACTTCAATTTCGTCGCAACCTGCATCAATTAATTCTAATTCTAATTCTTCTGGATCTAAATTTTCAGTTTTCAAGATTTCGAAAGTGCATTTGCGGTCAAACATAAATTCTAACGAACCATTTGGCACAACCGCTCCTCCTGCTTTGTTGAAATAAGATTTCACGTTGGCTACGGTTCTCGTTGGGTTATCTGTTGCACATTCCACATAAACTAAAACGCCATGCGGACCTTTTCCTTCATAATCAACCTCAGCGAACGAGGCAATGTCTTTTTGAGTTGCACGTTTTATTGCCGCGTCAATATTGTCTTTCGGCATGTTTTCTGACTTCGCATTCTGTATAGCAGTACGCAGTTTACCATTCATCAATGGATCGTCTCCTCCTTCTTTGGCTGCCATTGTTATGGCTTTTCCTAATTTTGGAAACAATTTAGACATCTTGTCCCATCGTTTTTCCTTTGCTGCTCTGCGGTATTCAAATGCTCTTCCCATTACTGTTTAATAAAATTGCTCTGCAAAAATAATATTTGTTCTATTTTAAAATCAATTTTTTTATTTGTTTGCACAACTAGATTCTTCAAGTGGCAAATCTGTTTTTTTAATTGCTGCAAATCCTCCTTCTACGTCAATTAGCTTTTTAAAACCTGCATTTAAAAGTATGGAAATGGCAATTACACTTCTGTATCCTCCACCACAATGAATTGTATACTCTGTGTTTTTATCAAGTTGATCCATCTTTCCGTAAATTAAATCTAAAGATAAATGTTGGGCCTTCGGCAAATGTGCACTGTCAAATTCTCCAGGTTTTCTAACATCTACAATATTGCTTTCGTTATAAATTTCTGAAAGTTTTTCTGCTGAAATACCCTTTATTTCCTGTCCCGTTATGTTTTGAGACTTCAAATATGCATCAACTGTTCCATCTAAATAACCCACACAATTATCGTAGCCTACTCTGGCCAATCTCATAATTGCTTCTTCTTCTTTTCCTTCTGGGCAAATTAAAATAATTTCTTGATTTATATCCTCGATCAAAGCTCCAACCCACATGGCAAAAGTTCCGTTTAATCCTATAAACAGTGAGTTTGGAACAGATAATTTTTTGTAATCTTCTTCATTTCTAACATCTAAAATTAAAGCTTCAGAAGATTTTTTGTTAAACTCATTAAACGATAATTTTGAAAGACCTTTTTCCAGTACAGATTCAAAATCATCATAACCGTGTTTATTTAAATGTGCATTTTTTGCAAAATAACTGGGCGGAGGCAAAATACCATCCGTAACTTCCTTTACAAATTCGGCTTCCGTCATATCTGCTCGAAGGGCATAATTGGTTTTTTTCTGTTCGCCAAGAGTTCCAACTGTTTCTGAACTCAAACTTTTACCGCAAGAACTTCCAGCACCATGACCAGGATAAATTGTAAGTTCGTCTTCAAGAACCATTATTTTATCTCTTAAAGAATGAAATAACATTGCCGCCAAATCTTCTTGAGTAAGATCGCTTTTTATTGCCAAATCGGGTCTGCCAACATCGCCTAAAAACAGCGTGTCCCCGCTAAATATTGCTTCATTCTTTCCGTCTTTATCTTTAAGCAAATAACAAGTAGATTCCAACGTGTGGCCTGGCGTATGAATGGCTTGAACTGAAATTTCTCCAATTTTAAAAACTTGACCATCTTTCGCAGTAACGTGGTCAAAACTCGGATTGGCGTTAGGCCCAAAAATTATTTGAGCACCGGTTTTCTTAGCCAAATCAATATGTCCACTAACAAAATCTGCGTGGAAATGGGTTTCAAAAATATATTTAATTGTAGCTCCATTTTCTTTAGCCAAAGCAATATAAGGTTCCGTTTCTCTGAGAGGATCTATAATTGCTGCTTCATTGCCGCTTTGAATATAATATGCGCCTTGAGCCAAACATTTGGTGTATAATTGTTCTACTTTCATGTTTATTTTTTGACTGCTTTATTTATTAGTTCAATATAATTAAGAATTGGTTCTCTACCAAAACCCGATTCGGCAGAACTAATATATACCGGTGGAATTT
>JBBSUQ010000130.1:0-9632 GCA_038234235.1 Flavobacteriales bacterium | reverse complement strand
TGTTCCTGTCCAAGTTCCTCCCGCAGGATTTGCAACTAAATTTTGGTTGGGAGAATTAACGCAAACAGAAAAATCATTGCCTGCATTTGGCTGAACGGGTGCAACTACGGTTACAACTCTATCATCGAAATTAGTACAGCCGTTGGCATCAATAAAAGTGTAAGTTACCGTGAAATTTCCAGTTCCGCTTGGTGTAAAACTTCCACCTGGCGTTATATTCAAACCAGACCATGTTCCACCATTTGGTGCAGCATTTAATTGAACTGCAATGGGTTGGTTACAAATTGTTGTATCAATCCCGGCATTTACAGTTGGCAAAGCAAATACTGTTGCAACTAAAACATCATTGTTTACACAAGTATTTGCAGCCGTAAAGGTATAAGTTAAATTATGATTACCAGCTCCAGCAACTGAAGGTGTAAATTGTCCAGCAGCATTGGTGATTCCAGTTCCAGTCCAAATTCCACCTGCAGGATTTCCATTTAAATTTTGAATTCCAGCATCGATACAAACTGAAAAATCTAAGCCAGCATCAACAACTGGCAAAGGATTTACTGTTACAGAAACAGTATCTGTACTTGAACAAGTTCCAGATCCAAACTGATAAACTAATTGAAAAGTACCTACAGTATTTGGAGTATATAAGCCTGTTGAGGTAATTGAAGTTCCGCTCCAAGTTCCACCTGCAGGCATGCCATTAAACTGAAACGAGGGTTCATTTTGACAAAATATTTGATTTGGTCCGGCAAGAGCTGGAGTTGGAGAAACAACCGTAATCTCTAAAGTATCTTGATTTACACAACCATTTGCATCTGTGAAACTGTATATCTCTTGAAAAATCCCAGCACCATTCGGTGTGAAATCTCCATTGGCGACCATGTTTGGCCCGCTCCATGTTCCACCTGCTGGCGAACCACTAAAATTCTGAGTTATTGGTTGGTCACATAGAGTTGCATCTAGGCCTGCATTCACAATCGGAAGAGGATTAACCGTAATTGTGACATTTGCAGTAGCACTGCAAGTACTGTTTGACCCTGTGACTGTATAAGTTGTTGTGATAGTAGGGTTGGCAATAACGGTGTCATTGTTTGTTACGTTAAGTCCAGTAGATGGTGACCAACTATAACCAGTCGCTCCACTTGCGATTAATGTTACAGAATTATTCAAACAAATGGATGAAGATGGTGGAGTAACAGTTATTACTGGTATTGGTTCAACAATTAGAAAAATACTATCTGCCATGCCAACACAGCCGTTTAATGTTCCGGTCACAATATAAAGTCCGTTTGTACCCGCAGTTACATTTGGAATAGTAAATCCTTGATTTGAATTTGTAAAACCGCCTGGACCCGTCCAAGAAAAAGTACCGCCAGCCAATGGATCAGAATTAAAAGTAGCAGTTTGACCTACGCATACTGGAGTAGTTGCCGTTGGATTTAGCTGTGGTGGCAAAGGTTTAATAACAACACTTGTGGTTGCAGTAGCAGTTCCGCAGGCATTTGTAGCTTGTAATTGAATTGGAAAAGTACCAGCGTTTGGATATAAAATGTTACCAGGGTTTAAAGTATTTGCACTTACGGGAGAACCACCTGTAAATGTCCATAAGTAAGTATCCACACTTTCCAAACATTCATTTACAATTGCGCTTGGATTTACGCTTGAATTAGCACAAATTGAAACCAATGGATTAATTGCTATTTGTGGTAAAGTTTGTGCAGTTACGATTCTGTCTGTAATAAAAACACCGCAAGTATTAGTTAAAGTTAACCGTATAGTATATGAGCCCGGACCTAAAAACTGAAACTGAGGTGAAAATGACGAAGCATTAGTTCCATTAATAAAATTAAATTGTCCTGTTGCCGGAGTACAAGTTGTTCCACCAAAAATTACAGACCAAACCCTTGAGACAGCGCAAGTATTTGCCGTGTCAGAAAGATTTGTTGTATTCACTAATAAAGGAATACAACCCATATTATTATTAATTGTAAAATTCGGCACAGGTGGTATTTCTATACAAACTGTTTTAGTTTGAGTACTCGTGCCACAAGAATTAGAGGCTGTTAATGTTACTGTATAAGTTCCTGGAAGTGCATAGCTGTGACTTACTGAGACAGGAGTAAATGTATTTTGGGTGGTGCCATCGCCGAAATTCCAAACAAATAAAGTGGTATTACTACAAGTTGAATTAAATCCTAAAATGGATGTGTTCACAAATGTTATAGCGGTATTTACGCATGTTGTTGGTGGCACAGGATTAAAATCTGCAGTTGGTCCAGTATAAACTCTTATAGGAGAAATTGTTGCTTCACTACTATCACAAAGATTTATAGCTTTTATTTTAAATACAAACTGATTTCCTGCTTGGCCGCAAGAAGATTGTGTGTAATTATGACAAATAATATTTGGTGGAGGATGAGGTAAAGTGTCAAAAAGAGACCCATCTCCATAATCAATTACATAATAAGTAGTGTAATGGTTTGTAGCATAATTAGATAGAGGAAAACATAGATTTAAAGGACCACAACCTGTAGTAGCACCTGGATTTGCTGCTCCAATTGCAGGATTGGTAATATTGCTTACCGTTTGAAATGCCGTATCTATACAACCATTGCCACCAGTAACTATATAATTTAGCGTAAAAATATCTTGAATGGTGTAAGTATGATTAACGCCAGCTCCCGGGAAGGTTGCGGCAGTAAAATTTGCAGAACCATCTCCCCATTGAATTTCGTAATTTGTATTTGGACCTGTTGTAGTATTGTCATAAACGGTCATCATAAAGTTTGACCCGTCACAGTTTTTAAAAGAATTTATAGGATCTAATATTCCTGCATTTGGTATCTGTTTAACTTGCACATTTTGAGTAATTGATGCTTGACAACCAAAAGAATTTGTAACTATTAAATTAACAGCAAAAGTTTGATTAACATTTCCTGTTGCTAAAAATGTATGAACAGGATTAATTTGTGTAGTTGTATTGTTTTGAGAGCCAGGATTGTTAAAATTCCATTGGTAACTTAAACCCGAACCTGTACTTGTATTGGTGAACTGAACAGGGATATTGGCACAACTGTTAGTTGGAGATGAAGTGAAACTTGCAGTTGGTAGAGGATTTACAGTAATTGTGACCTGATCGTTGCTACTGCATAAACTCGCATCAGTAACTGTTAATGTATAAGTTGTTGTTACACCAGGCGTTGCAACAGGATTGGCACAATTGGTACATGAAAGACCTGCCGCCGGAGACCAAGAATAAATTAATGGTGCTGCACCAGTTCCAGATGGAGTTGCCCCTAACGTTTTACTTGCATTTAAACAAAGAGTTGTATCGTTGCCAGCATTGGCAGTGCACTGCGCATAAGTGTTCGCACTAATAATTAGCAGAAAAATAAACAGCAGTAATTTTATACTATTATGTAAGTATTTATAAGTCATCATTTTAATTGCTACAAAAGTCGATAAAATAATCGGATAATTTTATAGTGCAATTGACGTATATTGCAATTAAAATGAAAGTTGATTTTATGTTGGCTGCTATTTAAATTTCTGAATATAAACTATTTGTAAAATGGAGAAATCATGAGATAAACAATTACCCCACTGATAGCAACATATAACCATACAGGATAACTGAAACGCACCCATTTTTTATGTCGTTCAAATTTTCCCTGCCAAGCTTGTAAATAAGAAAACAGAACAAGTGGAACGACCGCAACACTTAAAATAATATGAGAGATTAGTAATGAATAATAAAATTTGGGATAGGATCCTTCGTATTCAGTATGAGTAGAAGTGATATGATAGGCAACATATAAAATTAAAAACCAGATAGAGAATAGTAAAGCGGTGCGGATAAGTGCGCGGTGCACTAAAATAGCTCTTCTTTTTATTGCAATTAATGCCAATATTAATACAATAGCAGTCAGGCCATTCAAGATTGCATAAACAGGAGGCAAAATACTAAAATCAAAACCTTCAAGCTTAATTTCAAAGATTAAAGCGACAGCCACAGGAATTACGATGGATAATGTATAAATTAAAATTTTCGCACGTTTAATTTTTTTAGGGCTGTTTAAAATAAACTCATCTAATTTTGGGTCATTTAATATTGTACTCATATTCTAATAATTTGCGTATATCTTTTTCCAGCTGGTTTACAGATTTTGTGTCTGTTCCTATGTATAATCCTCTTACCAATCCTTCTTTATCAATTAAAACAAAGGTGTCTGTGTGCATGAACCCACCGTCGGCTTTTTGGTCTCGCTGGGCACCATTGTAAAATTCTTTTGCCAAAGCATGGGTGGCTTTTTCAGTTCCAGTGAAGAAATTCCAATTTTTGGCCGTTATACCATGTTCTTTTTTGTATTCTCGCAATCTGCTTGGTGTGTCGCGCTCAGGATCTATTGTAAAACTCATAAACTCTATATGCTGAGATAAATCTTTGGTCATTGTGTTTAACCTTTTCAATTGGCTAGTCATTGGCGGACAAATAGTAGGACAGTTAGAAAAGAAAAAATCTGCTATCCAAATTTTGCCTTTTAAATTTTTTGAATCTACCATTATTGAATCTTCATTCAAATATTTAAAATCAGGAACAACGGGATAAACTGTGTCGGCTACTTCTTTTCCATCAACTTCGTAGTAATTTACATCTCTGTTACCAACAATTGGCAAAACTCTTTCTTTAGTAGTTTTGGAATCATGACAAGAAAGCAAAATAAAATTAGAAAAAATAAAAAGTGAAAATATTAATTTCATTTCTTTTTCAAATCATATTGTTTTTGAAGCAAAGCCAAGTGTTCTCTCATTCTTCTTATCATTCCTTCTTCATTTCCTCTCAATGCCATCCGAAGGTGCAAATTCTTATCAGCAAGTAACATAATTTCATGGTAAGAATGAGTTATGTCTATTTCATCGCCATCTTTCAATAAATTTTGATTGTTGTGGGTAATGTCATAAATCTGCTTGCTTTCTCCAGATGCGAGTATCCAATATTTTGGATCGTAATTCTCGACTTTATCCATCATATAATCTCTAATCTTATTAAGATTTGTCGGGTTTCCTTCTTTATCAACAACAAAAGTAATTAATCTTACTTCATTTTTTTGAACTTTTGATTTACTCATGTTTTGGTAAATCAAATGGTTAAGATGCCAAAGAGATATTGAACAACTATCTGGACAACTTTCTTCAATTACGGTTATTAATAAAATTTTATTATTAAATTCTTTAGACGTCCTTTTTTTTCCTTGAATGTCTATGAATTCGAAATCATTAAGTGCGCCAAAATCTTCAAGGGTCTTAAAGTTATGACTGCAAGATCTTGTAGAAAAAAATATTAATAAAAAAGCCGGTCCGAATAAAAGTATAAATGCGAGTGCTACTTTTCTTCGACCGGCGGAAGTTCTTTTGGCCATTATATATTAAACCTTATGCTCCAAATTTTTCCCAAGCTTCGGAAATGTATGCCGACTCTGTGAAAGAAATAAAAATCAAGTAAATGACAAATACTGCGTAAGGAACTAAAATTATTGCCTTTAATGCTTTGCGTTCTTCACCTAAGTGCATAAAACTTAAAACGATATAACCAGCTTTTACCAAAGTTAATAAGATGAAACCCCATTTAACCATAAACCAAAGAGAATTTGATTGTTTCACGAAAGCACCAACAAATACCTCAAGTACTGTTATCGCAGTTAGCAATACAGTGACCTTAATAATTTTCTTTCTAATTTTCTTTCCTTCTTCCTCACTGTGGTGAGCATCCAAAGAATATTCTATAATGTCGTCTCTTTCCATAATTGAAACTTTAAATAATAATAATTAAACTAAATAGAAGAATGTAAATACAAACACCCAAACTAAATCGACAAAATGCCAATACAATCCGGTTTTTTCAACCATTTCGTAATGACCTCTCTTGTGATAAGTACCTTTTAATACACCTAACAATATAATGATGTTGATCATTACACCTGAAAATACGTGGAAACCGTGGAAACCTGTAATGAAGAAGAAAAACTGACCATATTGAGGTGCAATACCATATTCATTCTCAGTTAAATCAGCTCCGTAAAAAACACGGCCTTTTTCTCCAGAATAAATTGCTTCATAGTACATTTTTGTGGCTTCTTCTTTTACTATAACTTCTCCAGCTTTAAATTTCCCTCCATTACCTTTGATTATAAGTTCCAATTCGTGGTCTGCTTTTTTGTTGATTTGAGCTTTTGAACCGTCGTGCAAAGTTATGACACCATTTTTAATATGTCCTTCTGCAGCCGCTTCATGAAAGTGGTGCATCATTTCGCCTTCACTTTCCTTGATAACTTCGCCAACTTTGTGGTGGTGCCCAGCTTCAATTACTTTAAAATTTTCAATTTCTCCAAAATGACCACTAACAATTGCCATAGATCCATCCGCCAATTCTACCTTTCCAAATTCAGAGCCATGAATAAAGTGATACCACTCCCAAGCTTGTGAACCAACAAAGAAAAACCCGCCAATAATGGTAGCAATCATCCATTTTGTAACTCCTCTTCTGTCCATTCTATGACCGGCTTCAACGGCTAATACCATTGTTACAGAAGATACAATTAGTATAAAAGTCATTAAAGCGACATATACCAATGGAAAACCATGACCTAAAAATGGTAAGGAATTAAAAGTTTCCTCTCCAATTGGCCAAGTTCCTTGCGTGTTGTGACGAACGAATCCGTAAACAACCAACAATCCCCCAAAAGTAAGTGCATCTGATACTAAGAAGTACCACATCATTAACTTTCCATAGCTCGTACTAAACGGAGAAATTTTGCCTCCCCAAAGAGTTTTAGTGCTAATTTCTGTAGAAGCGTGTCCAGACATATTAAGAATTTTTTTGCAAGTTTAATGAATAAAAAGTAAAAACAACAACAAATAGAGCCATAATAAACCTAAAAAGTGCCAGAAAATTCCACCGACCTTCAAGTCTATCACATTATTAAGGTTATACTTTCCTGTAAATGAGCGAATTGATATCCTTAACATAAATATTAAAGTAACAAGAATATGTAGTAAATGTAATGCAGTAATAATCCATAAGAAGGTTGTGGCCTGATCACTCGTTTCTAAAGCTTTTGATCTTAAGTAAGGATCGAGTTCTTGTCCATTGTAAAGAAGTTCTCTATTTTCATACTGCAATTCTTCACCACGAAAATAAAGTTTGAAATCTTTTCCCATTTTTCCCTTAGCGAAAAAATCTCCTCTTCCATCTCTCACATGATAACTAAAATTCATTAATCTATCTAGTTCTACCATTGTGAGTGTTTCACCATTCGTTTTTCTTAGTTTGCCTTGAATGTAACTAACGGGCTCTTCTTTGTAATAAATAGTAAAAGATTTTCCATAGTTTTTTAATTGCGGCACCGTACTATCATGAATTTTGGTAAACTGGCTGGCAAAACTTTGCATTTCAGATCTCACTTCAGAATTTAACGGTTTGCCTTTTAAAGTATAGTCGTTGTCATCTAACTCAATAAAATCATTTTTATATTTTAATTCAAAATATTGACCATATCTTCCTTCAACTACCATAATGTGGCTGTTTACAGGATTAAAACCAGATTCAACTAATTTATTATATGCTTTAAACTGAAAAAACACAAATCCAACTCCGAAAAAAAATGTCAATAAAAACCACCATTTACTTTTATCGAACTTTCCTTTTTTTGCCAAATTTAGACCGATGATATAAAATATACTGCTAAAAAAAATAACAATAGTACTGATATAAAAAGCAGTTGGAAACGGAAATTTCAACCAAAAACTGTCGCCCATACTTACAATATATGCCGAAGTGAAACCAGCAAATAGCATAATAATGGAAAATATAACAACGTAGATGAGGTTTTTCTTCATCTTATCTTTTACTTCTGGAGTAAGTTCGTTTTCGTAATTTTCTTGCATCTTTAAAAATTAATTTGGCAAATTTTGAATATCAAATACATATACAAATTGAATGATGGGAAGATATATAAAGGAAGCAAACATTAGTCTTTTGGCATCCGGGGTTTCACAACTTAAAAATAAACGGTAAGAAACCAAAAAGAACCAAACACTAACTGCAGCAGCAATCACCATTGAAACTGGCCCTGTCCAACCTAAAAACCAAGGCAAGATACTAAAAGGAACAAGCATGAGAGAATAAACAGCAATTTGAAAAGCCGATGCTTTGGTACGCCCGCCCTTGGAAGGCAAAAGTGAAAATCCACCTGCTTTATAATCGTCATATAACACCCAAGCAATTGCCCAAAAATGAGGAAATTGCCATACGAATTGTATGAAAAACAATACTCCGGGTACCAATCCGAAATTACCATCTACCGCAATTGCACCTAAAAGTGGAGGAAACGCCCCTGGAAATGCTCCCACAAAAACTGCCCATGGCGTAACGGGTTTGAGGGGAGTGTAAACAAAAACGTAAAGAACATATGCTAATAAACCTATCAATGCACATTGTAGATTTAGTTGATAAAGAATAACACTACCCAAAACCAAAGTAACAACTACGATAGTTATTGCTTCTTTCATTTCCATTGTTCCAGCTGGAAGAGGACGTTGCTTGGTACGCTTCATTAATTTATCGAGATCGCGTTCCCAAATTTGGTTGCTGCCATTAGCTGCTGCTGTCACGAGAACACCTCCCAACATTAAATACAAACCTTCAAGCCAAGAATTTCCACCATTAAAAAGATAACCTGAAATGGCACTCACAACAACTAAAGAAGAAAGGCGCATTTTGGTAAAAATCATATACGTGCGAAATTTGCTTGTCGCTTTAATTTCGCCGCAATCTACATCTACTTTAATTTCCTCAAAAACTTTTGTCATTCAGCTGCAAAATTAATATTTTTTTGCCTTTTATCCTGCCAAATGTCTAAAAACTGTAATTGGATAATTTATTTAAATTATTTGGCAACTTAAACTAAATTAGTAAAGACAAATTTTTGATTTTAAATAATTAAATATTCCTAGTTTAATTTAATTGTTTTGGACAATTCTACTCTATATTTCACACCCACATAATCAATGTCTGTTTAAAAAAAATAGAGGATGTTTACAACAAGAATTTAAAATTGTAGTTTTACACCCATATTATTATTTATGATTAGCACATTATCCATACTCATACCGGCGTATAACGAGGAAAAAACAATTCGAGTAATCCTTGATAAAGTAGAAGAAGTTGTTCTGCTTAACAATATTCAGAAAGAAATTATAATTGTAAACGATTGTTCTAAAGACAATACGGCAAATGTAATTGAAGCTTATATCGCAGAATTTCCGGAAAGAAATATTCGCTTTTTTAGCCAAGAGGTGAACATGGGAAAGGGTGCTGCAATTAACAGGGCAATAAAAGAATGTACTGGTGATTATTTAATTGTACAAGATGCCGATTTAGAATATGACCCGCATGAATACAATTTGCTTTTAAAACCCGTTTTTATGGACAACGCTGATGTAGTGTACGGCAGTAGATTTATAGGACACCATCCACATAGAATTTTATTTTTCTGGCACTCACTGGGGAACAAACTATTAACCTTTCTTTCTAATATGATGACCAATCTTAACCTCTCAGATATGGAGACTTGCTA
>JBBSUQ010000129.1:0-9683 GCA_038234235.1 Flavobacteriales bacterium | reverse complement strand
CCATGTAAGCAACAATTCCAACTATCAATCCGGCAACTGTTGTCACCATGGCAGTCATAATACCCGGAGCGATAACTTTAATATCTAAAGTTGTAGATTGCTCTAAATCTATAAAAACCATTACCATACCAACTGTTGTACCCAAGAAACCGATCATTGGAGCGGCGCCAGCAGCTGTTGCAAGAAATGCTAATCTTTGCTCTAGTCTCAATACTTCTAGTTTTCCAGTATTTTCAATAGAGGCGGAAATACTTTCAATTGGCTTACCAATTCTGGCAATTCCTTTTTCCAACATTCTAGCAGAAGGGGAGTGTGAACGAGCACAATATTCTTTGGCTTGTTCAATTTTTCCATCCATTAAATATTCTTTTATTTTCAAGATAAAATTTCCTTCTTCGCGACTTGCTTTTTTAAGTGCTAAAAGTCTTTCTACGAAAACAAAAACAGCATAACCAAGCATTAGAGCCAAAGCAATGTTAATGAATAATCCAAAAAAGTTATCACTGGCTCTAGCGATGATGCTCCAAATAGATTTTTTCACAATCCCTGAACCGCCTTCTTCTGTCTGGGCGATTTGCATTAAAAATGATAAGTTCATAATTGTTTAAACGTTTTAATTATTTTTTTTATTATACTGCACCTGCTTCAAACATATTTCTAAGCACAATTGCTCCAACTCCCAAAAGGTAACCAATGAGTGCCAACCAAGAAATATTTTTCAAATACCAGAAGAAAGAGATTTTTTCCATACCCATTGCTACAACTCCTGCAGCCGAACCGATAATTAACATAGATCCGCCTGTACCAGCAGCATAAGCTATAAAATGCCATACTTCCGAATCTATTGGCTCATTAAACATTCCCATGGATGCAGCAACCAAAGGCACGTTATCAATAATGGCAGATCCTACACCTAATAAGGTTACAAAAGTATCTTCTCGAATATTAGCACTTATATTTTGACCAAATGTAAATATTAAACCTAAAGATTCTAAAGCTGCAACGGTCATCAATATACCCAAGAAAAATAAAATACTCGGCATTTCAATTTTCGATAATGCTTTAAAAGTCGGTCCATGTGCATGATTGTGATCTTCAACAGTTGTAAGAGAAAATGCGCGTTTAGATACGAATTCAGCAACCAAAGAAACTATACCCAAAGACAACATCATCCCAATATATGGAGGTAAATGCGTTAAAGTTTTAAATACCGGTACAAAAACAATCATCCCCAAACCTAATACTAGCATCAAACCACTATTTTTGCTCACTTTTTCAGTGTCGACAATTGGCGGGATTGTACCTTTGAAAATAGGTAAAAATGAAGCAATTAAGGTCGGTACAGCCATACAGATGAATGATGGTATAAATAATTCTGAAATTAAATGCATTGCAGTAACTTTATCGCCCATCCAAAGCATAGTTGTAGTTACATCACCAATTGGAGACCATGCACCACCTGCATTTGCAGCAATAATAATCATACCTGCGTAATACATTCGTAAATTTGCTTCTGAAATTAGCTTTCTTAATATAGTAATTAATACAATTGTTGCAGTTAAATTATCGATAATCGCTGAAAGTATGAAACCTAATATACAAACTATCCAAAGTAATTTTCCTTTAGAGTTGGTCTTAATAAATTTCTTAATTGCCTGAAATGCATTAAAATGATCCATTATTTCAACAATCGTCATTGCACCAACTAAGAATATTAAAATCTCACATGTTTTTCCAAAATGGTGTAACAATGTTCCTTCGAAAATTCCAGATTTAGAAAGTGTGCCGTGCGCTGCTTCGTGCGGTAAACTGCCGAAATTTGTCATCAATGAATGACTTTCTGAATCAAACCATTGGTCGAAATTATCTAACCCGAGTGCAACACCAGCCCAGGCCAATGCCATCATTATAAGCGCTGGTATTAGTTTGTCAATTTTTAATTGATGTTCTAAGGTAATGGCTAAATAGCCTAAAATGAATACGGATACTATAAATATTTCCATTTGTTTTTTTTAAATTAAATTAATTGTTTAAGAGCTATTTCAAAAGCCGTTTTGGCCATTTTATTTTTAGATTTTTGTACATCGAAAACTTTTTTCATTGCTGAATAAATTGTACCACTTGTGTCCATAAATATTCCATCATCCGTTATTTCACCTAAATCATTGCTCATGAGGTAAGCGAAAACTCTCGCCATACCGCAATTGGATATAAAATCAGGAATAACGCTAATTTTCTCATCAGCCATTTCTGCTATTGGTCCAAAAAATATTTCAGGATCAGCAAAAGGCACATTGGCACCTGCAGAAATTAATTCTACTCCGGCTGCAATCATTTTTTCTAATTGATTTTTTTCAACCAGTCTTGATGCTGCACAAGGTATAAAGATTTCTGCTTTGATATCCCAAATTCGAGAGTTGCAATCGTCAAAAGAAAGCATATCTGGCGCTGAAAGTTCATTGCCTTTTTTATTGAGAAACAATTTTTTTATTTCTTCAAAGGTAAATCCTTCTTGTTTTATTAGTCCACCAACACGGTCAATAATACCAACTATTACTGCGCCATCTTGTGCAAGATAGTAGGCTGCAGCTGAGCCAACATTTCCCCAACCTTGCACTATAACTCGTTTGCCTTTTATATCTCCTCCATAAATGTTGTAAAAATGTCTTATGGATTCTGCAACACCGTAACCGGTTATCATATCTGCAACAACGTATTTTTTAGTGACATCTGGAGAGTATTTTACATCTTCCAAAACTTTCAATACGCCATTACGCAGTTGTCCAATTCTATTTATCTTTTGGGCTTCACGTGGTTGAAAATGCCCGTTAAAAACACCTTCTTGTGGATGCCAAACACCACAATCTTCAGTAATGGGAATAACTTCGTGAATTTCATCTACGTTTAAATCTCCACCCGTACCATAATAATGTTTAAGTAAAGGAGTAACAGCTTGAAACCATCTGTTAAGTACTTGCTCTTTTCGGGGATCTTTAGGGTCGAAATTTATTCCTGATTTTGCACCGCCAATTGCCGGGCCTGCCACAGTAAATTTAACCTCCATAGTTTTGGCAAGAGATTCAACCTCTCTTTTGTCCAATCCTTTGCGCATTCTGGTTCCTCCTCCTGCTGCTCCTCCTCTCAATGAATTTATTACTACCCAACCTTCGGCTTCTGTTTCTGAATCTTTCCATTCAAATACAATTTCCGGACGTTTTTCTTCAAATTTTTTGAGTAGTTCTATCATTTAAATCTAATTATTGATTGCACTAATTATCTGCTAATCGGCAAAATTAATAAAGTATTTCAACGACAAACTTTTTAAAAGCAAAAATTATATGAATTAAGGCAAATAAATAACTCCATTAACCAAATCTGATTTGGCTCCCGTCACACTTTTTAAAGAATTTACTTCGTTTTTAGAATATAAATAGCCTAAAAAAGCAAAAATTAAAGCTTCTTTAAATTCAATTATTTCTTTAGTTGGGATTTTTATTTCTCCTTTAAAATAATGTTTAATCCTTGACATTAAAAATTTATTATAAACCCCACCACCACTAAATAATACCGATTTTAGATCATGTTTCTGTAAAGTTTCTGCAATCTGAAATGCAATGTGTTCTACAATTGAACGCAGGTTACTCTCTATGTCTTTTTTGGTTTTAATTAGAGGATAGAAATGCTCGTCTAACCATTCTATCCCTAAAGATTTATGTTTGTCTATTTTATAATAAGGCAAATTATTTAATAAATCGAAAAGGAAAAAATTTAAGGTTCCTTTTTCTGCAAGGCTGCCATTTTTATCGTATTCCACGCCTGATAGTCCATTTGCCAAGTTGTTAAGTTGAACCAATTTGTTTAAAGGTAAATTTAAAGGACAAATATCGAAGGCATTAACTTCTTTATTGTGAGTAAAAGAAATGTTTGCAAATCCTCCTAAATTAATAAAAGCCTCTGCTTCATTTACAAACAACAATTTGTCTCCAATTGGAACCAGTGGCGCGCCTTGACCTCCAGCAATTACATCTTTGGTTCTAAAATCATTGATAACTTTTAGTTTTGTTTGGTATGCTAAAGTATGACCTGATCCAATCTGAAAGGTAATTCCCTTTTCCGGCTGATGAAAAACGGTATGTCCATGAGAAGAAATAAACTCAATTTCATTTTTATTAATCTTGAATTCTATACAAAATTCATTGACATAATTTGCCATAATAGTTCCAAATTCCAGATCAAATTGCCGCATTTGAAGCGCACTTAATTCTGAGCTTTGAGATAACCTATTTCTTAGTTTATCATCGTATTCATAGGTTTTTGAAGCTATTATTTCATAAGAGAAATTGTTATCTCTATTTTCAAATTCAGTGGCTACGATATCTAAACCGTCCATTGATGTTCCCGACATTAATCCTATTATCATTGCTTTGAAATTTTAAGGAAAAGTAAAATTATATACTTAGATTTGCAAACGAACCACGGTAAAGTTGTTAACTATAAAGAAAGTATAAATGAATTTTGAATTAACAGAAGAACAATTAGCTGTAAAAGCAGCAGCAAGAGATTTCGCTCAAAATGTTTTAAAGAAGGAAGTTATTGAAAGAGACAATGCTCAAAGATTTCCTGCTGAAGAGATTAAACAACTAGGCGAATTAGGTTTTATGGGCATGATGGTAGATCCCAAATACGGCGGATCAGGAATGGATACGATGTCTTATGTTTTAGCAATGGAAGAAATTTCTAAAATTGATGCATCGGTTTCAGTTTGTATGTCAGTAAATAATTCTTTGGTATGCTGGGGAATAGAAAAATTTGGAACTGAAGAACAAAAACAAAAATATTTAGTTCCCCTTGCAAAAGGTGAGAAAATTGGAGCCTTTTGTTTATCTGAACCAGAAGCAGGATCAGATGCTACTTCTCAAAGAACTACTGCAGTTGACAAAGGAGATTATTATTTATTGAATGGAACTAAAAACTGGATTACCAATGGTTCTTCTGCCTCAACATACATCGTAATAGCTCAAACTAATGTTGAAGCAGGACACAAAGGCATTAATGCATTTATCATCGAAAGGGGAATGGAAGGCTTTATAGTTGGAGCGAAGGAAGATAAAATGGGAATTAGAGGAAGTGATACACATACTTTAATGTTCAACGACGTAAAAGTTCCTAAAGAAAATAGAATAGGGGAGGACGGATTCGGATTTAAATTCGCTATGAAAACCTTATCTGGCGGAAGAATTGGAATTGCTTCTCAAGCATTAGGAATTGCTGCAGGAGGTTTAGAACTTGCTCTAGCATATTCCAAAGAAAGAAAAGCTTTTGGCAAAGAAATTTACAAACACCAAGCAATTGCATTTAAATTGGCAGATATGGCTACCGAAGTTGAAGCCGCAAGACTTTTGGTTTACAAAGCAGCTACGGACAAAGATTCTGGTAAAAATTACGATCAATCTGGAGCAATGGCTAAACTTTATGCATCCAAAGTTGCAATGGAACAATCAATAGAAGCGGTACAAATACATGGTGGATATGGATTCGTAAAAGAATACCACGTAGAACGATTGATGCGCGATGCAAAAATTACTCAAATTTATGAAGGAACGTCTGAAGTTCAGAAAATTGTAATTTCAAGAAATTTGCTTCAAGATTAATTCAATAGTTTAAATATTTTAAATTAAAAGGGAGCTGAAAAGTTCCCTTTTTTATGCGCTTAAAATTATTATTTTTGAATGTAAAATCAATATACCCCAAAAACACTACCGTGACTTCTGCTGTCCAAACTCTTGGGTTATGATACGATTATGAAACCAAAATTTCCAAAATAATACAGTAAACCTGAAGGCAATGACATTAATCTAACCCGAAGGTGGTGAATGTTTTTACACCATAGTTCAAAATATACAAGTAACCCCAAAGATGGTGACATTTATCTAACCACGAAGGCGGTGAAAGGATTTTACACCATTGATCAAAATATACAGGTAAACCCCGAAGGTGGTGACATTATTCTTACACCTACAATAAATTTTCAAAACTCTCAAGACCAATTCCTCTCGATCCTTTCAATAATATTAAATTGTCTTTCAAATTTAAATCATTCAAGTACATTGCAGCTTCGCCTTTGGTGCCGAATGATTTTATAGAATTGTATCTATTAACCGATTTAAAGAAAATTCCTACAGTTATTCCTTTCAGTTTTAAACTTTCGCAGAGTTCAAGTATTTTTTTATGCTCGCTAGTGGTTTCTTGACCTAATTCCAGCATATCACCCAGAATAATGAATTTATTCTCATTGGCAATCATTCCAAAACTTCGCAACGCGCTTTCCATACTTGAAGGATTGGCATTGTAACAATCTAAAATAAGTGTATTTGTTTTTGTCTTTTGTATCTGTGATCGATTATTTGTGGGCAGATAATCAACTAATGCTTGCTCGTATAAATTTTCGGGAATATTGAAATATCTTGCCACAGCAATTGCAGCCAAATAATTATAATAATTATAATCTCCCAACATTTGCATTTGCAAGGCATTGGATTCATAATCTTTGCAATAATATTTCATTTTCACAAAGGGATTTAATTCTAATAATTGACCTTGAACATTACTATCCTTGTTATTTCCATATTTTATAAGTTCACAAGATTTAGGCACATAAGTTTCCAGAAGCTCATCGTCTCCATTGTAAATTACAGTTCCTTGCAAGGCAGATATTGTTTTATATAGCGCAATTTTTGTATTTACAACACCTTGCAAATCTTCAAAACCTTCCAAATGTGCTTTTCCTATATTTGTAATGATTCCGATATTAGGTTCTACCATAGCACAAAGTTCAGCAATATCGCCAGGTTTGTTTGCACCCATTTCAATTACGGCTATTTCATGCGTTTTGTTAAGTTGCAAAAGCGTTAAAGGCACACCAATATGATTGTTTAAGTTACCTTTTGTGCACAACACATTTTTTGCAGAACTTAAGGCTACGTTTATTAATTCCTTGGTACTTGTCTTGCCATTACTGCCAGTTATCCCAATAATTGGAATATTAAATTTTTTTCTATGTGTGAATGCAAGTTGTTGCAAAAATTCTAAGGTGTCAGATACCAATTCTATTCTGTCATCGGTTTTATATTTTTCATCGTCAACAAATGCGAACTTGGCTCCATCTTGTAATGCTTGTGATGCAAATTTATTACCGTCAAAATTATCACCTTTAAGTCCGATGAAAAGACAATCTTTTTGAATGTTTCTTGAGTCGGTGCAAACCCCACTTGAGGCTAAAAAAATGTTGTATAAATTTTCAGTTACCATTTCGTTTAGAATTTCTTATCATAAAAAAAGCCCACGACTTTTAAAATCATGGGCTTTTCACTAAAATTTATTTCCTATCTTTTCTTTTCTTTTTTCTTGCCGTAGTTCATTCCAGTTGGGCTACCAACTCTATCCATGGCACATCTAAATCCTATGGCGTCAGTAGATTGACGTTCATCTAAATATCTTCTTTGTGAAGGAGCCAACCAATATGCTCTATCTTTCCAAGAACCACCTTTGTAAACTCTAGACTTGTCAGAAATTAAAGTTGTTGGCCAAGATGTTCTGTCACCTACTTTTAATGGTGTACCATCTAAACCAAACTCTTCATGTTGATTTTGATACATGATAAGATTTGGATCACGAACGGCTTGATTTATTCCGTTTTTAATTTCATCATTCTGCCAGTAAATTGAGCTTTCAATATCACCATCTAAATAATCAATATAATCGTCTTTTCTATAATTCAAACGACCAATATTTTCTTCTTCGGTAACATTTCTGTATTTCAGTTTACCCGGTGTATCCAAAATGTAATCATTGAAACCTTCTCTAATCATAGAAATGATATCGTAAGCATATTCTTCTCCATCAGGTGAGCTGCGCAATTCATCTGCAAAAATACCATCAAAAATTTCGTCTTGTATTAATGTATTCGCATCAATTTCATATTTGTCATTTTTTAAAGCAATTGCTCTATCTAATACTAAGTTAATTTTAGCCAACACCAAAAGTTCCGCACTGTCTTTCACATTTTTGTGTGAAGTATAGAAAGGATCTGGAGCATATCCATTTTTTGAAGGATTTCTTGATTGATTATTAGCTGCTACTCCTCTTGGAATAACCGTGTCATTCGGATCATGTTTTGCAGCAGAAACTCTTTGGAAACGAATTCTTTCAAATTCATTTATGTATTCTTTCATGCCGTGCACATCATAAGCTACTTGGCCTTGTTTTACTTCTACTGAGCCTTCATTGTTCAATAATTTCGTTGTAAAAACACTTCCTCTAAAAGGTCTAAATTCATCAAAATCTTCTGAACTTAAAGGTCTGTAAACATCTAATACCCATTCTGAAACATTACCAGCCATGTTGTAAAGACCATAATCATTCGGCCAATAAGACTCAACTGGTGCAGTAACATCAGCTCCGTCATTAAGGTTTCCTGCAACTCCCATGTAGTCACCACGTCCTCTTACAAAGTTTGCACGAATAGAACCAATAAATTTGTCGTCATCTTGACGAACCCAATGTCCATCCCAAGGATAAATTCTTCTTTCGTCAATTAATTCTGTTCCAGGAGAAAGGTTACCAATTAAACCATAAGCAGCAAATTCCCATTCAGCTTCAGTTGGGAGTCTGTATCTCGGTAAAAGAATTCCATCTTCCATACGAACAATACGTTTTCCTAATTTTTTGCCACTAGCATTGCTTGGGTTTAAATCGGTTAATCTATCTTTTTCACCTTCTTCATATTGTCCAACCATGTAAGCTTCCGTATTAAAAGTTGCTTCGTCTTGTTGATCAATATTATAATCTAGAACACCTTCACGAATTAAAATATATTCATTAACTCTATCGGTTCTCCATTTTGCATAATCATTGGCTTGCAACCAAGAAACTCCAACAACAGGATAATCTCTATAAGCTGGGTGGCGCAAATAATAATCTACATATTTTTCATTGAAACCAAGTGGAGATCTCCAAACCAAAGTATCTGGCAAAGCATTTTTATAAATCATTGGGTAAGATGAATTATATGCTCTTGAAATCCAATACATATATTCACACCAATGAAAATTTGTAACTTCTGTTTGGTCCATGTAAAAAGACGAAACTGTTACACGAGCAGGACGATTATTCCAATCGTGCATTACGTCTTGTTCAGATTGTCCCATGGTAAATGTACCGCCTTCTACCAACAAAAGCCCTGGACCAGTTTCCTGATCTATGAACGGAACTTTCTGATAACCACCGGTTTTAGGGTCGTTGTAATTCCATCCAGTGGTGGAAGAAGTTTCTTTTCCGCAAGAACTAATCAACATTATTCCTAAAGCGGCAACTGAAAAGAATTTTAGCATATATCTGTGCATACTTCTGTTTTTATTTCTATTTTTCATAGTTTCCAATTGACAAATTTAAACTATTAACGTTATGATAGCAAATAGTTACAAATATTATTTTTTTTAAAACGACGGACAAGATATTGTTCTGAACGCCGGAGTTTTGGTTTTACAACTTAAATTTAAGCCCAATGAAACTTCATGAGAACCTCCAGAAACTCCGTTGTTTAATTTTGAAACCGTAACATCATAACTGTAACCTACTTTAAAAGTACCAGTATTTATACCAATCGCCAAGATAAAAGCATCTCT
>JBBSUQ010000128.1:0-9724 GCA_038234235.1 Flavobacteriales bacterium | reverse complement strand
GCTCAACCAGAAGTCATTGAGAAATTTATCTGTGTTAATTTTAATTGCAATTCTTTTATTCAAACTGTCATTTTCAATTATTTCCACTGTAAAATCTTTTTGGTCTGCTTCATGATAATTATCTGGTTCATGAACAAACTGTCTGCTACAAAGTATTCCATTTTCATCTTGCCATTCAAAATTAACAACCAAATTATCTTTATGGTCATCTATTTTTTCTGCTTTAATTATAGATAAAGATCCTAAACCGATCATTTTCACATCAATCTCTTTTGTTTCCTTTATTTTACCCTTAAAGTTATACGCAGTCATTTTTATTTTGGATTGCACAGTATCGTTTAAATCTGAAACAAAGAAATATTCTTCTTCCTCTAATTTATTTATTCTTTGAACCATCGTTACATTCTTAAAATCTTTGCGCATTTCATACTGCAATGCTTTCCAATTATTGTAATAATCAATAGAAGACCAAGATGGAGCTGGCCAACAATCATTTAACTGCCAAAAAAGAGTTCCCATGCATCTTGGAGCGTCTACTCTATGTCCAGCAACGGCTATACTTACGGCTTTGGCTTGAGTGAGCTGTGAATAATATACAAACGTCTCGAAATTTTGCATTTTACCGTAAAGTCTCTTGGCGTGTTTTTCAATCATTCCATTGCCTACATAGCTTTTTTGGTGGTGTTTCATTACTGCTGAATCCAAATTCCATTGCTCAGGGTAACTAAATGTTCTTAATGTTGAAAATTCGGGGAAAGATTGAAATCCATATTCAGCATTAAAGCGACCAATTTTTCTAGAGAATTCTTCAATATCATCTTTTCCATGCCAAACTCCCCAATAATGTTGGGTTCCGTGGTCAAACATTTCTTTTTCAGTCCAGTTTGAAAGCGGAGAAGTATGAACATAAGGTATATTTGAATATTTCGCAATTGTGTTGGGCGCTAAAACTTTAAACAATTTATCGTAATTTTCTTCAACTGCTTTGGCGTCTTTACCATGAATTCCATATCTGAGCTGAAATCCCCAATTTTTCCACGCTACATCCACTTCATTGTTTCCGTTAAACAATACCAAGCTTGCATGAGAAGATATTCTGGGAATTTGATAATCAAATTCTTCTTCTACATTTTTAAGATAAGCACTGTCTCCAGGATAAACACTGCAAGCAAACATCATATCGTGCCAAACCATTATTCCTTTTTTATCACAAGCTGCAAGAAAATCATCATCGGCATACATTCCTCCACCCCAAACACGCACCATATTAAAATTTGCTTGGTCCATCATTTCTACCATTCGCAATCTTTCTTCAGTACTTATTCTAGCCAAAAATATATCTTGAGGAATATAGTCGCCACCTTTACAAAATATCGGTTTTTTATTTACCCAAATTTCAAAACTTGTTCCCCATTGATCTTCATTTTGCACCAAATCGGCTGTTCTAATTCCGTAAACCACATCTTGTTGGGCCAAAATATTTCCATTTTTGTCGCTTAATGTCCATTTATCTTCATAAAGATTCGGATCACCATGACCTTTTGGATACCATAATTTTGGATTATTAACTTCAATTGGAAAGGTAAGAATTTTGCTTCCATCAGAAGTTAATTCTCGTTTGCCATTGAGTTGGCTCGACCAATAGTAGGTAGAATTAGCAACCAAATTTTGATCAAAATGCATTGAAAAGTCAAGTTCAGCAGAATTATCTGAAATGTTTTTAGTCTGTACGTTTGTCTGCACCAATCTATTAACATTGTACACATGAATTACTGCAGGTTTGTTAAAACCCATTGTAACCATTCTCAACGCCCAATCCCAACCAAATTGATATTGAGGTTTGCGAACCATTGAGGCAATTGCAATAGGGCTAACATCATTAATTGCAGGCAAATGATATGGCATTGTGTCGTATTCGGCACGGTGAAAAATTACTGGAGGAGTAAAAATTACTTTGATAGAATTATTACCGACTTTCGCCACATTTTTAATATCAACAGAAAAAGATTTAAAAGCATTATTAGTAGTTAGAACGAGACTGTCGTTTACATACACATCTGCATAAGTATCGATTGAAGGGAATTCTAGTTTAATAAATTTATGATTTAAATCAACAGCCGTCAGTTGAAGTTCTGAAGTACAAGTCCATTTATAATCTTCCACCCAACCAAAAAGATTTTCATTCAATTGGTCGAATGGATCTGGCATAAGTTTGTTGCTAATTAAACCTTCTTGAACAGAACCTTTAACTCCCAAAGGATATATTTGATTTGTTCTCGGGTCCTGAAAATTCCAATTCAATTCTGTATTCTTAGACATACTGCTCTGTAATATACTGTTTTGGGATATACTATTTTGTGAAATACAAATTATTATTAAAGAAATTAAAAGAAGATTTTTCATTTATCGCTGATTTAAACTTTCTAATGAACTTGAATTTACGAGTCTTTCCTCATTTTCGGATTTCACTGCAAATTGAAAACCATCTTTTATTGCAAAACTTCCATAAAAACCGTTAGGCGCAATTGCTATAAAAGCGCATTGTAGGTTTTCAGTGCTCTTTCCTGCCTTTTTTAAACGATTTACAATTCTTTCTACCACAATTCTGCAGGCATCGTCTGGCGTTTTACCTTGTCGCATTTGCTCTAATACCGCATGACTTCCATTAACTTTTATAATTTCTTCACCCATTCCGGTTCCACAAACAGCACCAACGCCTTCTTCTAAAAACAAACCAGAGCCAATTAAGGGCGAATCTCCAACTCTGCCAGGTAATTTGAAAGCCCAACCACTTGTGGTGCAAGCTCCGGCAAAATTTCCGCCTGAATCTATTGCCAATATTCCAATAGTGTCGTGGTTTTCATGATTTATTTCTGGATTTTTCAATTCGTTTTTAATTCTTGAATTTTGTTCCTTTTTCCATTTTTTATATTCTTTTTCAACCTCTTTTGGAGATTTACCTTTTTCCATGCCTTGAGATTTGGCAAATTTTGCTGCGCCTTTGCCAACCAACATTACATGAGGTGTTTGCTCCATGATTGCTCTGGCAACTTTTATCGGATTTTTGTATTTCTGTAAATACGCCACGGAGCCACATTCACCATTATGGTTCATAATGCAGGCATCGAGTGTAACTTCTCCGCTGGCATCCGGAAATCCACCTAGTCCAACACTTCTGTTTGTGAGATCATTTTCAATGCAAATTGCAGCATTCTCAACAGCATCGAGGGCTTTACCTCCATTTCTTAAGGTAAGCCAAGCTTCAGCATTGGCAATAGTTCCAAAGTTCCATGTAGAAATTACAATGGGAAAGTTCAACGCAATTAAGCGATTTTCTTCTTTCAATTTTACGTTGTTTTTTAAAGGAACTTCTCGTAATTGTGCATTTGCCTTGCCTGCCAAAGTCAAAGCAGTGATTCCAACACCAAATTTTAAAAAATTCCTTCTTTCCATCTGAAATTACCTTTTGTCCATAAATTTATGATAAGCCGCCGCATTTACTTGATGAACAGTATAGGAATTAGAGAAATTGTGCGTCAATGAATTATCTGGTTTTGCGCACATATATAAATAATTGTTTTTATCTGGATTTAGTACTGCATCAATCACTTTTGCAGGAATCATTGAAATTGGTCCGGGTGGCAAACCTAAAATATGGTAGGTATTGTAAGGACAATCAACATCACGATGTAAATTCATTAACCTTTGCACGCCAACTAATTCTTTGCCCCAACAAAACTTAAATGTTGGATCTGATTGTAATTTCATTCCTTGTTTAATTCTATTCATATACAAAGTCGCAATAATAGACCATTCTTCAGGGTGGATAGATTGTTCAGCATAAACTATACTTGCTAAAGTGACAACTTCATTTTGAGATTTAAGTCCTATTTTTTGGATTTTTGCTTTTCGCTCTTCGGTCCAGAATGCCTTGTATTCTTTTGCCATTCTCGCCAAAAATGTTTCAATATCTGTATCCCAATACATTGCATATTTATTTGCAAAAAACAAAGCGGGCAATTGTTCTTTCGTAAATCCGTATTTGCGCAAGGTAGAATCTGCGTAAATAACATTTATGGCCTCTGTGCTGTCAATATTTATTTGTTTGGCAACTTTTCCAATCATAGTTGGAATATCAGGTACACCTGGAACTTCAACCATAATTTCGACTTCGGCATTTCCGTTTCCTAAAGAATTTAACGTGAAACCATTGAGCAATGTTTTGTAATTAGTATTGGGTTCAATTTTATATTTACCCAAGGCTATATTATTCATATTTAATTTTTTATACTCTCCTACCTTAACAAAAGCTTCAATGTTATCAATTAATTTTTGATCTTGTAAAAGTTGGGCAAGTGCAGACAAATCTAGGCTTTCACCAATATAGAAATTTTGAGTTTCAGAGTTGATACTTGTCTTTTGACTTTGAAAATACAAACTTATCTTAGATCGAAAAAAGAATGCAGTTGCGAGAATGACAACAATTCCTATTATTGCTAATCTTTTAAACATAACTGATAAATTTTTTCATTGAATCGTTCATTTTTAAACTTTAGCCAATTTGTTCTTTCTCCAATTAACTCAAAATCATTCTTGAGAAAGATTGCCTCGCTTGCAGGGTTACTGCAGTGCATTGTGGCTTGTAAATTAAAAAGTCCGAGAAAATCTTTGGCATATTCCACTATAAGTTTTACAGCTTCGGAAGCGAAACCTTTGTTTTCAAAAGATTTATCAGAAATTAAAACACCAATCGTGGCGTGGGAATGCTTGAAATTAATATCGTACAAGTCTATGGTTCCAATAGGTTCTTGGCTTTCATTTTCGCAAATCATAAACCGAACCTGTCCAGTTTGTCTAAAAGCCTGTGAATGATTAACGTATTCTAAAATCTGATCCATTGAAAATGGTACATCTGTATCGCTTACTTTCCAATTATTGCTGTCATTTTCCCAAATAAGAAGTTTTGTAGCATCACTTTTATCGAGAATTCTTAGGTATATTTTTGAACCTTTAAACATTTGTTTTACTTAGTTTTTCGTGCAATTCTTGCGCTGTGTAAGTTACAAGTTGAACATCATTTGATAAATTTAATTGAAAAACTCTATTTAAGCGTTTATTATTATCCAAATTATCTAATAAATCTTTCAATATTGTAGATTTAGGAAGGTTAAATAACTGATTTATAGGAGCCAGACAAGAATTTTCGCCGGGAATTACATTTTGAAATTTAGCAAATGCATTTGCAATTTTTTCCTCGGATATAGAGATTTTGACCTCTTGTACAATTAATTTTTTTGCTTCTCTTTCACAGAAATCAAATAATGTGGAAGTATCTATTGCTTCGTCTTTACCATTCATTTTTAGACTATAATATTTCTGTTCAGTAGAAATTCCAATATGCGGTGGAAATTTTGTGGGATTAAAAATCCAGAGATAAACAGAACCAATCTCTAAAAAAGCAGATTTAAAATATTGACAATTATGAAAAGTGAAATCAAGCATTAAATTTACCCTTAAAAACAAATTCTGCTGGACCAATTAACTCAATTCTCTCAAATACTTTTGTTGCTTCATTTCTTTCGAAAACAACGCCCAATTTTCCACCTTTGCTATCAACTTCAACAAGATGTTTTCCAAATAAGTCATTCTCCACTGCATAAGCTAAAGCTGTAGCAGTAATTCCTGTTCCGCAAGAAAGTGTTTCGTCCTCTACTCCTCTTTCGTACGTGCAAATATCCAAGTTATTTTCTTTTTCAACCGAATAAACATTTACATTAATTCCCTTTTCTTTAAATTCTTCAGAATATCTTATTTCTTTACCAAATTGAACGATGTCTATATTTTTTAAAGAATCAACTTTTTTTATATAATGGGGAGAACCTGTATTAACTATCCAAGCATTTTCCTTTTTTTCTACTTTATTGTATAAAAACATTTGAAGTGCAATATCTCCATCATCCAATATTTCTGCTTGATGTGTACCATCAATCGCTTCAAAAATAAATTTATTCTTTTCAGAATTAGTAGATTTTTTAAAAAACGCTACTGCACTTCTTGCACCGTTGCCACAAAAGCTTTTAGAACCATCAGAATTATAATATTCCATGTAAAAGTCGAACTTTTCGGAAGGTAGAATAATTATTAATCCATCTGCACCAATTCCAAATTTTCTATCGCAAAGCTTTTTAACTTCATCAATATCAAAAATTTGAGTGCCAAGTTCACGACTGTCAATCATAATAAAATCATTGCCAGTAGCTTGGTATTTTTCGAACTTTATTTTCTGCATTTTCAATTGCTTGAGGTGACAAAATTAGTGTTTCTTTAGTAGAGATGGGTATGCTTGATGAAAAAAAGCAAAGTAAAAAAAGTTGGGGTGGAATCATGTCACCACCTTCGGGGTTAGATGCATTTCACCACCTTCGGGGTTAGATTCATTCCACCGCCTTCGGGGTTAGATGCATTTGACCACCTTCGGGGTTAGATTCATTGCACCACTTTCGGGGTTAGCTTCATTTCACCGCCTTCGGGGTTAGATGCATTTCACCACCTTCGGGGTTAGGTTGGTGTTTTAAGTTTATGTTTTATAATTATTATAATACTGAAAATCAATTAACTAATTTAATTTAGCATTTCGTTAACATACTAAATTAACATTTGTTAACGTTTAAAATATAAACTTTTTAGCTTGTTGTTGTTATCCAATAAGTCTATCAAATTAATGACGTATTTTATTAAACCCTTATTTTTAAACTAAAGTAAAATGAAAAACAATTTTAAATTTTTAGTGTTCGGGATCTTAGGTGGTATGATTCCATTCGCCATTCTTTGGGCCCTTAACTTAAATTCTAACAAAGCCAACGACAGTATTTTCGATGGACAATTATCCAATAACAATATTCACAGGACAGCAGCTTTGGGCTCTTATGCTCCCATGTCCGATGATTTTGTAGCAGCATCTGAAAACTCTATAAACTCTGTAGTCCATGTTACTACTAAGGTTGTGAGAACTAGTTTTCAAAGAGATCCGTTTTATGAATTTTTCTACGGACCAGGTTCAGGAGGTAAAGAATTAAAACAATACGGACAAGGTTCAGGATCTGGGGTTATTGTTTCAACACAAGGTTATATTGTTACAAACTACCACGTTATTGAAGATGCTTCTGAAGTAAAAGTGATTTTAAATGACAATTCTCAGTACGATGCCGTTGTCGTTGGCACAGATCCCGCAACAGATATAGCAGTTCTTAAAATTAGCGCTGAAGACTTAATAGCCATGCCAATTGGCAACAGTGATGATGTTAGAGTTGGCGAATGGGTACTTGCAGTGGGCAATCCGTTTAACTTAACTTCTACTGTAACGGCAGGAATTGTATCTGCAAAGGCTAGAAATATTAATTTATTAGCAGAGCGCTCTAGCCAAGAAGTAGTGCCAATTGAATCTTTTATTCAGACTGATGCTGCCGTAAATCCAGGTAACAGTGGTGGGGCTTTGGTGAATACGAAAGGAGAATTAATTGGAATAAACACTGCCATTGCATCACAAACTGGCAGTTATGCTGGATATTCTTTTGCTGTTCCGGTAAATTTGGTTCAGAAAGTTATGAGTGATTTAATTGATTATGGCATTGTTCAAAGAGGATTTATAGGAGTTCAAATTGCAGATGTAAATCAAGAGTTGAAAGAACAAAACAATTTGCCCAATACTGCAGGTGTATACGTTAATGGTGTTACAGACAAAGGTTCTGCTGAAAAAGCTGGAATCAAACAAGGTGATGTAATATTAAAAATTGGAAGCAGAACTATTAACTCTGTTGCTACTTTGCAAGAAGAAATTGGCAGAAGACGTCCGGGTGATAAAATTGCCGTAACAATTAGAAATAAAAACGGCCAAGAAGAAATAAAAGAAATTGTTTTGAGAAATAGTTCTGGTGAAACCTCGTTAGTTAGTAAAAAGGAAATAGAAAAAAATATGGCACTCGGTGCAACCTTTGAAGAATTATCGAGTAAAGAAAAGAATGAACTAAAAATAACAAGCGGTGTAAAGATCAAAACATTGTCTACTGGTAAGTTAAAGGCGCTTGGCCTAACTGAAGGAATGATTATTACCAAAGTGAACAATGAGGCGGTTGAAAACGTTGAACAATTGACAGCGAAACTTAATAACGCTTCAACTAAAGGAATTTTGCTTGAAGTGATGAATGAAACTGGCAAAAAAGATTACGTAGGTTTCGGACTTTAAGAGCCTGAAACAAAGAATAAGAATAGAAAAAGAATGCAATATAAAGTTAAGTTAAAGTGAAAGTTACGAAAGTTTTAAAATTTGTTAAATAAATTTTGGAAATGAGTTTAATTTCGCCGTATCTTTGCACAATATTTTAAGTCTGTATATCCGTTGAGTTAAATTAAATGAATTAAATTAAAAAAACGAGGATTAATAAAAGAATGAGACAACTAAAAATAACGAAGTCGATCACGAATCGCGAAAGCCAGTCACTTGACAAGTATTTGCAAGACATTGGTAAGGAGGAACTAATCACAGCAGAAGAAGAGGTAGATTTAGCACGTAAAATCAAGCAAGGAGACCAATGGGCACTTGAAAAACTTACACGTGCCAACCTTCGATTTGTGGTTTCCGTTGCGAAACAGTATCAAAACCAGGGCTTGACCCTACCCGATCTTATCAATGAAGGAAATTTGGGCTTGATTAAAGCAGCTCAAAAATTTGATGAGACACGTGGATTTAAATTTATTTCCTATGCAGTATGGTGGATTAGACAATCTATCTTACAAGCATTGGCAGAACAGGCGCGTATTGTGCGCTTACCGCTCAACCAAGTTGGGTCTTTGAATAAAATTAATAAGGCTTTCTCTAGATTGGAACAAGAATTTGAAAGAGCGCCGTCGGCTGAAGAGTTGGCTGAGGCTTTGGAAGTTCCTGAAGACAAAATCAAGGAAAGTTTAAATGTATCAGGTCGTCACGTATCTATGGATGCACCACTTTCTTCTTCGGAAGATGGCGGTACTTTGATGGATGTAATGGCAAATGCAGATTCTCCGAAAGCAGATCACGCATTGATGGCGGAATCTTTGCAAAAAGAAATCGAAAGATCTTTGAGTACTTTGACAGATAAAGAAAGAGAAATCATTAGATTGTTTTTCGGAATAGGAATGAACCACGGTTTAACCCTTGAAGAAATTGGCTCTAAATTTAATCTTACAAGAGAAAGAGTTCGACAAATTAAAGAAAAGGCGATAAGACGATTGCGTCATACGTCCAGAAATAAACTGCTCAAAGCATATTTGGGCTAAAAAATAAAAGGCTGTTTGTTTAATTACGAACAGCCTTTTTTGCTTTGTATAATTTCTCTTAAATTTAATATAATCAATTAAAAAATAATCAATTAGAATGGAAACAGTTGTAGGATACGAAAAAGAATACCGTCACCACATAGAACGCGAACGTGCTGCCGTGAAACTGGCTAGCAAGGTTGGAGAACTTTTATACGACAAGGGAGTTGAACTTGTACTTTTTAGAAATCACCTAACGGATATTACTACTTCAGAAATTTTAAATCTGCATGAATACAGCAGAAATGTTGTAAACCGACCAATAGATGTTTTCACAACTGCAGAAATTGCAACCCTACTTTACGAAATGGATCTTGCTCCAGCAAAATTGGATATTGGTAAAATTGCAAGCGAATGGTTGGCAGAAAAAAAT
>JBBSUQ010000127.1:0-9730 GCA_038234235.1 Flavobacteriales bacterium | reverse complement strand
TCTTACAAGAAACTAAAGAAATTGTAACCAGCAGACATAATAAAAGTATATTATAAGATATTTTCAAAACACAATTTTTTTAAAATTAATTTACTTTTCTTCCAAGGCTTTCAACCTTGCTTCTAGCATTAAAATATACAAAGTTAACTCCTCCGTTTTCTCTAATAACAATCTGTTCAGTTCACCTAAATCAACACCATTGGCTTGATATTTTTTGGCTGATGGAATGTTTGTTTGCCTATACTGATATTAAATAAATCATACCCAAATCAACCGTCAAAAGTATTAATGACATACCTATTTTAAGCGAAAGATAAATTTTATTTTGAACAATTAATAACGAAGATACAACTAAATAAATAATTGAACTAATAATATTTAGATAAACGCTTTGGACTTTTGAGTAATTCACCACATAGAATCTATCCCCGAAAAATTAAAAAATTAAAAAACCATAAACAATATGTTAAATTTTTTTAATACACTTTACTTATTAAAAATCAAGGATTAACAAATTCAGTTATTTCTGCTTTCATAATCTTACTCCAGTTTTTTCCTGTGAAGTAAAAATGCTTGTCGTTTGGGTTGTAGGCAATTCCGTTCATTACTTCGCCGCCGTTTCTGCCTACTTGCATTAGTTCGGTTCCGTCAATTTCTTCTATTACAATTCCGCTTACTTCATCAATTACAACAACCATGTTGGTTTGCCACACGTTTGCATATATTTTACCATCGTGGTATTCCAATTCGTTTAGTTGATTTCTCTTGCCTTGATTTGAATAAACTTGCATGGTTCTTACCTCTTTAAAATTCTTGGGGTCAATAAATTTTAAACGGTGAGATCCATCAGACATTATTAACAATTTTCCATTGTTACAAATGCCCCAACCTTCACCTGAATAGGTAAATTTCTTTATTTCTTTTAGTGAATCTAATGAATATACCAAGCAAGTTTGCTCCAGCCAAGTAAGTTGATAAATTGTATCGTTCAAAATTGTAATGCCTTCACCAAAATATTTTTCATTCAGTTTGGTTTCTAATAAAACTTCGCCCGATGTTAAATTTATTTTAGCCAACCTGCTCATTCCTTTTTGTCCAGTTCCTTCATATAAAAAGCCTTTATGAAATTCTAAACCTTGTGTAAAACTCAAAGCATCATGGGGAAAAACTGAAATTACTTTAGCAAATTTTTTCTCTGGAACTATATTAGATTTTACTTCAACTACTCTGTTATCAATAAACTCTTCATCAGCGCCATAATAGACTTTTAGGTTTAACGAGTATTCTCCAACTCCAAAAATAGATGGATTTAAATTGTATTTTATTTTTCCTTTTGGTTTGCCCCAAGTATTAATTAACTTGTCTTCAAGATACAATTCCATTTTTGAAACATCTTGGGCATTTACTTTTATTTCTATTTCAGTCGTTTGACTATAAATTGTGTGTAGTGTTTCTTTAAAAGTAAATTCAGCAGGATTTACCACAAATTCTTCCTCTAAACCATTGTTTTTTAATAGAAATGGATAAACACCAAGCGTTAAAACAATAAGCGAAAAAAGTATAATTAGAAAGGTTTTTTTCATATTACAGTCGTAATTTCTCCTGCAGAAATTCCATTGTGAGAATTGTTGTAAACCACTTTGCCTTCTTTAACTGCAATTAACTGAGGACTTTGGTGAACGATTAAAGATTTTTCTGCCACGTAATCAGATACCTCTCGGAATTTTATTAAATCTAAAAAATATAATTTTGTGTCTTCAACTTCCACCCATTCTTTTTCAAAACGGCTCAATGCCATTGTAGAGATGCTGCAGCGTGTAGAATGTTTAAAAATAATCTTAGACAATTCATTATTGATGTCAATATCGAAAATGTCATCAACTTCAGCTTTAGATGTTAATTGAATCCAATTTAATTTTTTTGATTCAGAACTTGAAAACCAACCCATAATTTTATCTTTTAATATTAAAACTCTGCCTTAAATTGCTTTAAAAAACGAATGTCATTTTCAGAATACAAACGCAGGTCATTCACCTTATATTTCAATTGTGTAATGCGTTCTATTCCCATTCCAAATGCAAATCCAGAATACTCTTTAGAATCAATTCCACAAGACTCAAGCACATTTGGATCTACCATTCCGCAACCTAAAATCTCTAACCAACCTGTGTATTTGCAAACATTACATCCTTTTGCATTGCAGATTGTACAAGATACGTCAACTTCGGCAGAAGGTTCGGTAAACGGAAAGTAGGAGGGGCGCAATCTTATTTCAGCTTTTTCGCCAAACATTTCACGAGCAAAATAAAGCAAGGTTTGTTTTAAATCTGCAAAGGATACATCTTTATCAATATACAATCCTTCAACCTGGTGAAAAAAGCAATGAGCCCTTGCAGAAATGGCTTCGTTTCTAAAAACCCTTCCTGGTGATATTGTACGAATTGGAGGTTTTTCGTTTTCCATAACTCTAACCTGAACACTCGAAGTATGTGTTCTGAGTGCCATTTCTTTTTCGCCTTTTTTCACAAAAAATGTGTCTTGCATATCTCTTGCAGGATGTTCGGGCGGAAAATTAAGTGCCGTGAAATTGTGCCAGTCATCTTCTATTTCTGGTCCTTCCGAAACAGTATAACCAATTCTATTAAAAATTTCTATTATTTCACTTCTCACAATCATTAAAGGATGGCGGGAACCAATTTCTGAAATTTCAGCAGGTCTTGTTAAATCTATTTTATTTGATTCTGTATCCTTATTTTGTGCAGAAAGGTCTACATTATTTAATTTTTCTTCTGCTTCTTGTCGCAATGAGTTTAAAAGTTGTCCTACTTCTTTTTTCTGATCGTTCGGAACTTCTTTTAAGTCTGCAAACAAATCTTTTAGTAAACCTTTAGAACCGAGGTATTTTATACGAAAATCTTCGGCCTCTTGTTTATTAGCAATATTAACTGTCGATATTTCCGACTTTATTTTATCAATTTTTTCTTTAATCATGTTATTTGACCCAACTTTAAGCTATTATTTTACGTTTTAATATAAAATTACCGGCAATATGTAACTTTTTGTTTCCTTAAACTGTTTAAAGACTTACAGAAACAAAACACGAATTTAAGCATTTGATGAAAAATAGTACTATAAATTGAATGAATTAGTACTACAGATATTTATCTGAGTGATTTAACATAAGTTGGAAATATAAAATTTAGTTATCTTTGAACGTTATTTATTAAAATTATGAAAACAAAATTTAGTAAAACTTTTCTTTTTATAGGTGCATTACTTACGATAGTAATGTTGGCTTCTTGTAAAAATAAAGAACCGTCGTTAGCGAAGATATTTGTTCGCTCCAATAGCAATCAGCTAATGAAAGAAGCTCGAGTTATCATTATTGGAGACGTAACTTCAGATCCAGAAACCTTTGCTTATGTAGATACATTATTTACAAATTCAAGTGGTTTCGTAACTTTTGACTTAACAGATTATTATACAACAAATGGCGAAAAAGAAAATCCAGTTGCCTATTTTGATGTAATTGCAAAAAAAGAAACAAAAACTGGTTATGGCCGTGTAAGATGTCGTGTTCACGTTACATCGGTTGAAACTGTTTTCTTACCAGAATAAATTTTAATAAGATGATGAAAAATTTAAGATTAAAATCGATTGCTTTTGCTTCTATATTGTTGCTAAGTGTATTTATATTTTCTTGTAACAAAAAACAAGATACTACTGCCAAGATTTATGTAAGAAACTCTGCAGGTGAATTGGTTTCTGGTGCAACTGTAAGGTTATATGGACAAGGTTCTCCACCCCCTCCAGGCGCAACTGTTACTTTAGATAAAAAAGCAACTACAAATTCTGCTGGAGAAGCAATTTTTGACCTAAACGAAGTATTTCAACAAGGTCAAGCTGGTGTTGCAGTATTAAATATAGACGTAACAAATGGTTCAGATTCTGGAACAGGAGTCATTAAAGTTGAACAAGAAACGGTTTCTGAAGAGACGGTTTTCATATAAATTAAAGAATTAAAAATCTTTTGAAAAGCTACAGTAATATGTAGCTTTTTTTTGTGCCGATAATTTTGGCTATTTGTTTAATCTTTCTAACATTTACAAAATGAATATCAGGTTACATTGAAAGTTTAGATAATTATTTAGAGCACAAATAGTTCAAATACTTCTTTTAATTAAAATCTCAATATTCGCCAAAATCATACTTTAGCATTACAAAAAACCATTATTTTTTACCAAATTTTACTGAAAATATTTATTATGTCAAAAAGAAAAATCATCCGTCCCTTTAAAAGTTTTACTTTGAAATTAATATTTGCAATTTCATTGTGGAGCACTTTCACTAATGCGGCAGAATTTGAATTTAAAGTAAAAGATTATTACTCAGCAACCGAATTAGAGTTGTATCAAATAGAAAAAGCTTGGAAAACTTTAGATATTGCTAAACTCATAATAAACATTAAATGACTTAAAAAATAATTTTCTAGCTAGAAAAAATAATTTCACTTTCATCTACCAAACCATCGCCTTTCATTTTTAACACCAATTGTATCAAGGCAACTACGTCTTTCTCGCAATATACTTTAATGCGCTCCAAATCATTTTCTTCGTAGTAAACACGTGCCACATCTGCGCCAGAAATATCATCTTTGGGAGTCGGAATATTAAATACGTGACATAATAGTGCCAAAGAAGTAAATGCCTTGTAATCTCCAAATTTCCATAACTCCAAAGTATCCAAATGGTTTATTTCCCAAGGTTTTTTGCCAGCAATGTTTAAAATTGGAGGCAAGCTCAGTCCATTAATTAATAAACGTCGACACATATATGGAATGTCGAATTCTTTTGCATTGTGCCCACACAAAATATGATAAGGAGTGTTGTAATGACTTTCAAGTAAATTCAAAAATTGTTTCAACAAGGTTTCTTCATCGTCGTGGTAAAATGATTTGAGTCTTATTTGCCTGCCCGTATGCATTTCATGAATGTAACCAACTGATATACAAACAATCTTTCCAAATTCGGCATAAATTCCACCTCGGTCGTTGTATAAATCTTCATATGATTTCTGATCGTTTTGCATGAAGCGTGTTTTACTTTCAAAGAGCAATCTCGCTTTTTCGTCCATTTCCGAAAATTGATAAACTTGAGGAACAGTTTCAATATCGAGAAATAAAATTTTATCTAATTGTAGTTTGTCTAACATTCTTTGGTAATTAAAAAAGAAATTGAATTTACATATAAATTGGAGATTAGCCGAAAAAAAGGCAATTTTGTTGTAAAATTAATATGGCAGAAGAATTAATTATTGTTGGCGAAACCAAAGAACAAAAATACATTGGCTTAATTCCTCAAGTTAAAGGTTTAATAGAGGGAGAAAACAATGCGGTTGCAAACATGGCCAATATTTGTGCTGCACTCAAACAAACTTTTGGGTTTTTCTGGGTAGGATTTTACCTTGTAGATAACAACGAACTGGTTTTAGGCCCATTTCAAGGTCCAGTTGCTTGCACACGTATTGCAAAAGGCAGAGGCGTTTGTGGTAAATCTTGGGAAGATGAAAAAAGCATTTTAGTGCCCAACGTTGATGAATTTCCAGGACATATTGCTTGTAGTTCAGATTCTAAAAGTGAGATTGTAATTCCTGTTTTTAAAGAAAATGAAGTTGTTGCAATATTAGATGTAGACAGTGAACTGCTCAATCATTTTGATGATATTGATGAAAAATACCTAACAGATTTGTGTAAATGTTTTTCAAATATTTTTTAATTCTTTCGGGAATTCTGTTCTTGGTTTCTTGCGCTCAAGTAGGAACAATAAACGGGGGGCCGGAAGATAGACTTGCACCAAAAATTATTAAATCTAATCCTGAAAATGGGAGCACCAATTTTAAAGAGAAAACAATCATTTTAGAATTTGATGAATATCTGACCTTAAAAAATCCGCTAACTTCCATTAGTATTGTTCCACCAGATGCAACAGTAAAAGCTGTAAACAAAGGAAAAGAAATGGTTTTGAATATTGAAGGTGAGTTGCAAGAAAATACAACTTATACTATTTCTATGAATGGAACGGTAAGCGATTATACAGTAGGGAACGATACAATTATACAATTCGTTTTTTCTACTGGATCATATATTGATTCTTTAAAATACAATGCAAAAATCATAGATGCGTTTACAAGAAAACCAGTTAAAAATGCCTTGCTTGCGCTGTATCCTAAATTTACAATTGAAACCAAACCTTATTATTATGCACAAAGCGATGAAAATGGAGATGTTGAATTAAATTATCTAAAAAGCGGATCTTATGTCGTAAGGGTTTTTGAAGATAGCAATAAAGATTTGCGCATTCAGAATACTGAAAGAGCTGGTTTCAGGACTTTAAATCTTGATCTTTCAACTTCTGTCACTGATACAATTCCTTTAGAAATTTCAACTGCACTATTGGCTCCTAAAATTCAGTATTTTACCTTTAAAAATCCGGGACTTTTCTACTTAGCTGCCAATGCAAGTTTAAGAAACAGCAAAGTATTTCTGAATGACAATATCATATCCGAAACAGAAAAAACATATTACAACAATGATTCTATTTCATTTATATTTCCAAGCAATGAATTGAGCACTATTGAAGTAAAAGTGATAGATTCTCTTTGGCAAGATTCACTGACTTTTAAAATAGATCCAGCTGTTAAAAAACAAAGACTAACAGTAGATTATAATTTATACAATTCCACTTTGTTGCCAGATGAAAGTCTGCAAATAATGATTTCTGATCGTTATGCTGAGGTTGAAAAAGATAAAATAAAAATTTTTAGTGCTAAAGATTCTACTTTTCGAGAATTAGATTCGGTGGTTTATCAAGGAAATAAAATGCATTTATATTTTGACCGAACAGATTTGCGGGATGTCGAAATTATCTTTAACCAATCGGCATATACTACACAAAATGCAATTGTTGCAGATTCTTCTCGGTTGAAATTTAAAATAAAAACAGAAAAAGACTTCGGAACGCTTGTTTTGGATTTAACAAAATTTGAAAACAATGTTTTAGTTGATGTTTTGTTAAACGGCAAACTATACAGAAGAGTAGATGTTGGTGACAAAAATAACGTGACGCTCAAAAATTTAGATCCTGGAAGTTATACTTTAAGATTAGTAATGGATAACAATAAAAATGGCAAATGGGATGTAGGGGATTTTAATTTGAGAAAGCAAGCAGAAAGAATTTATTACTACGAAGATCCAGTTAAAATTAGAGCAAATTGGGAATTAGAATTACAACTCGAACCCTGACCAGTGCTCAAAATGGAATTAAAATTTTAAATTTACAGAAATAAAAAAACTATGCTATTATCCATGACAGGCTTCGGTAAAGCCGCGGGAACATTTCAATCAAAAAAAATATCAGTAGAAATACGCTCTCTTAATAGCAAGTCATTAGATTTGAATGTGAGGTTTCCTTCAATTTACAAGGAGTTGGAACCTGAAATTAGAAACCACATAGCTCAAAATTTAGAAAGAGGTAAGGTAGATGTTAATATTAACATAGACAGCACTGGAGACAGCAAAAACGTTAGTATTAATAAAGATTTGGCTGCAGCTTATTACAAAGATTTGGTAGAATTAGCAGAAATAACGGGTGAAAAAAACACAGATTTTTCCGCTATAATTTTAAGAATGCCCGATATTTTTATCAGCGAAAAAGAAGAAGTTTCTTTAAGTGAAAGGTCATTTATAAATGATTTAGTGAAACTGGCGAGTGATCACCTAAATGAATTTAGAAGACAAGAAGGAATTGCTTTAGAACGAGAATTTTATGAGCGCATTGAAGATATTAGAAACTTGTTAAACGAAGTTCCGAAATACGAAAATGTTCGAATTGAAACCATAAAAGAAAGAATGCGCAAAGCTTTACAAGATATAGAAAAGCAAAATATCGATGAAAACCGCTTGCAGCAAGAACTTATTTTTTACGTTGAAAAGCTTGATATTTCCGAAGAAAAAATGCGGCTCACAAATCATTTAGATTATTTTTTGAGCACAATGAAACAACCAGGTGCAGGTAAAAAATTGGGCTTCATAAGTCAAGAAATTGGTAGAGAAATAAACACTTTGGGTAGCAAAAGCAACCATGGAGAAATGCAAAAACTGGTTGTTGATATGAAAGATAATTTAGAAAAAATAAAAGAGCAAATTCTTAATACTTTGTAATTTAAAATGGCAACTGAAAACCATAGAAAGTGTTTAATTTTTTCTGCTCCAAGTGGTGCGGGAAAAACTACGATTGTTCATTTTTTACTAGGTAAAATTTCCGATTTATCCTTTTCAATTTCGGCTTGCAGTAGAGACCCGAGAATAAATGAAAAAGATGGTGTAGATTATCATTTTCTTGGCATTAAAGGGTTTAAACAAAAAATAAAAGAAAACGCCTTTTTGGAGTGGGAAGAAGTCTACGACGATAATTTTTACGGCACTTTGCGTTCTGAAATTGAAAGAATTTGGTCTTTAGGTAAAACTGTAATTTTTGATGTTGATGTAGTTGGTGGCTTGGCACTTAAAAACATTTTCGGGGAAAATGCATTGGCAGTATTTGTTAAACCTCCTAGTTACGAAGAACTCGAAAACAGGCTGAGATACCGAAGCACAGAAAGTGAGGATAAAATTAAAATGCGGATGGAAAAAGCCCATAGAGAATTGGCAATGGCGGAGACTTTTGATTATGTTTTGGTTAACGATGACTTGGAATTTGCCTGTGAAGAAGCTTTAACCGTTACGTTGAAATTTATAAAAAAGAAATGAAAATAGGATTATTTTTTGGTTCTTTCAATCCTGTGCATGTCGGCCATTTGATTATTGCCAATTACATGGTAGAAAATCATGATTTTGATAAAGTATGGTTGGTTATTTCACCTCAAAATCCGCTTAAAAACAAGGCAGGATTATTAGCCGATTATCACCGTTTGGCGCTTTGTAGGTTGGCGGTTGAAGACAATCCTAAAATAGAAGCCAGTAATATTGAATTTGGACTTTCACAACCTAATTATACTGTTGATACATTGGCTTATTTGAAAGAAAAATTTCCCAATAATCAGTTTTCCATTATAATGGGCGAAGATAATTTACGGACGCTTTATAAATGGAAAAACTATGAAGTTTTGCTTGAAAATTATAAAATATTCGTTTATCCGAGAGATGAGAAATCTGCACTTGAAAACATTCAGGAAGATTCACCGAATGACAACATCAAAGCAGGAAACAATTTAGTTTGGTGTGGCGATGTGCCTTTAATGAAAATAAGCAGCAGTTATATTCGCGAATCAATAAAAACTGGTAATTCGCCTAAATATTTATTGACGGAACCAGTTTTGAAATACTTGGAGGAAATGAATTTTTACGAGAAATAAACACATTAATATTTTATTTTGATTGCCTGCCATTTTATATTTCTATAGTTTCTGTCTGCAACAACATATTAGAAAGTGCTAATAAAATAGTGAGGGAAAACCTCCCGTTTTATTCAATAAACCCGACATATTTTAATAAATTCGTAACAAACATCGTATTTACTGGATGTAAGAAGCATTTCTGACTAAATATCAAAAACTTTCGGATGATTGTGATAAATTTAGTTATGTTTGTTACGCATACACTAATGGGGATATACGCTATTGCGCATAGCGAATTGTTATGCACTATTAAAAGTTTAATGAAAGAAATTAAAAT
>JBBSUQ010000126.1:0-9739 GCA_038234235.1 Flavobacteriales bacterium | reverse complement strand
CTAAAACATTGGTGAAAGAATTGACATGAATAATATTTATAGTATCTGAAGCTGTGCAAAATCCTAGTGAACCAGTTACAATTACGGAGGCTGAAGAATTCCCACCTAAGTTATAATTTAAGGTATTAGAATTTGCTCCAGATATAGAAGACCAACTTCCACCAATCGGCACTGATTCTTGCCAAGAATATGAAGTTGCAGAATTATTTGTGACCAAACTAGTAGTGTTAATACCGCAACCTAATAAAATATCAGGACCTAAATCCGTTGTTGGTAAATATAAATATGGGTCAACATAATTTAACGGTGTTGAAGTTGTTGGGGAACTTAAAAGCTTATTCGCCCCATTAAAACTACCGCCAAGTGTTCCAATATTTGGCTCGGTATTAGCGTTAGTTCCTTGTGGTTCAAAAGCATAATGTAAAATAAGATTTGAATTGGTTGGGACAGCTAAACCTAATTCACTAGAAGAAAGTTCTGAACTGTAAACTCTAAATTCATCCATATCACCTTTATATTGCAAAGCTGTATATGAACCAGCTATAGATTTATATGCACCCAATAATAAATTTTGATTAGAATTATTAAATTGTCCATTTTGAGTACTGCTTAAAACAAGTGAACCATTCATAAAAACCTTAACAGCGGTTGTTGTACTATTGGCAACTACGGTAACGGCAAAATGATGCCATGTGTTAAAAGCAAAAGACTGAGTTGTAGTCAAATTCATGTAAACTCCAAGATTGCAGGCAGTAACATTATGTCCCCAAAATCGAATTTTTCCTGAGTTTATGATGCTTAGATAATAACCCGCTTGACCTTGGCACCAATTTTTAGAAAAAATAGTTCCATCAGAACAGAATCTTATCCAACCCTCAAAAGTAGTTGAAGTGTTTGCTTGTAAATCCAACTGTGGAGTTTCATTTATTGTTAGGAAGTTTGAACCATTAAAATTTAAAGCATTATTCGAAATTTGGGAATATAGATTTCCAAACATTGAATAGAGAAGTAGCAATACTAATATTTTCTTGAAAAAGCAACTAAGCAGTAGATTCATAAACTCGAGTTATGTGGTATATAAATTAAAACAATTTAAAGTAACAAATATAAATAAAAATAAGTAGTAAATAAATTTTATTAGTTTTCATTTTTCTAAAATTTTATTTTGTATAAATCAAAAAAAAACTCTTTTCTTACCCCCGTTTCTGCCTCTTATGATAGGTCTTATCTCCTCTTGTTTGCGGTTTTTTGTATTTTTTAGCGATGTCTCTTTTGTAACTTCCACCAAGATTAACTTTCTTGTTTTTTTCACTTTTTTCGTGAAAACTGTCGCCACCGGGTTTTAATTTGTTGTTTCTGTCTTCGTTTTTTTCGTTGTAATCGTTGGGTTGCTCCTCAGGTAAAAGTAAGGCCGAGTGTTTAACTGATTTCGACATCGGCAACTCAACTATCGGAATGCCCATCAATAATTCTATAGCTGCTTTAAGTGGTTTTTGCTTTGCTGTAAACAATAAAATTGATTTACCTTTGGCCTCTGCCCTACCAGTTCTACCTATTCTGTGCATGTAATTTTCTGGGAATTTTGGGACATCCACATTGATTACATGACTGATTCCTTCAAAATCTATTCCTCTGGCTACTAAATCAGTAGCTACCAATACCCGAAGTTGTTGTTTATCAAATTTTTCTATTGAAGCAAATCTAAAATTCTGACTTTTATTGGCATGGATAATTCCAATTGTTTCTTCAAGTTGTTCCGTTAAAATCTGTTGAACTTTATCTGCGTGCTTTTTGCCTTCAGTGAAAACCAAAACTTTATGAAAAGTTTCTTTGTCTTCCAGCATTTCGGCAAGCAAATTTATTTTAGTGTAGAAATTAGGTACTTCATAACTGCTTTGCTCGATATTTTCCAATGGAGTTCCGCTCAAGGCTACATATATTTTCTCCGGATTAACGAAAAAATCTTGAATTAACGCCTCAATTTCTACCGTCATCGTTGCAGAGTACAGTATGTTTTGTCGCTTATCAGACATCCATTCAAATAAAGATACCAGCTGACGTCTAAAACCCAGATCCAGCATAATGTCAACTTCATCAATAACTAATCTGCGCACATCTTTTAATGACACAGATTGAGCTAAAACCAAATCGTATAATCGACCAGGTGTAGCTACAATTATGTCGCAACCTTTGGATAGGCTGATTTTCTGAGTATTGATGTTTGATCCTCCATAAATTCCGACAGATCTAATTTCTAAGTATTTGGTCAAATTTACAATCTCGGCCAAAACTTGCGTAACCAATTCACGCGTAGGAACCAAAATTAAAACCCTCGGATTGTGCTGAGTAGAAAATTTAAGTTCTTGTAAAATGGGCAGCAAATAGGCGTAAGTTTTACCCGTACCAGTTTGTGCAATTCCCAAAACATCTTTTCCAGATTTAACAGGTGAAAATGAAAGTTCTTGAATTTCTGTCGGATTGACAATGTTTAAATCCGATAAAGCATTGATTAATTGTTTTTTAATATTAAAATCTGTAAATGTTATCATGTCTTTTTTTAATCTTAATTCTTGCAGCCACTGAGCGCCGGCCACTGAGCGGAGTCGAAGTGAGTCGAAGTGAGCCCGGAGGTTCAGCGACACCTACTTTAAACCTTTGAAATGCTCGTATTTGTCTTTTATAAATGTTATTAATTCTAATTCTGAAGCAGTTTTTAAGAAAGCTTCATCAATATTCAAAAACGCTATAAAATCTTGAAACTCTTCATCTTTCAAATACACAATATCATATACAACATACAACTGAAGTAATTCTTTTACAATTCTTTCTTGATCGTCTTTGTATTCTTGCTCTGCGATCCAACGTTTGCTTTTTTCTTTTTTAGAGAATGCTTGATAAAGAGCAGTTATAGGACTAGCCAATTGCTCAATCCCAGTAACTTGTCTGGTTTCTCTTAGCGCCAATGCGGATCTTTCTTCTTTAATTTCTTCCAGACTTTTTAAAGGTTTAATATCTACCTGGGCTACTTCTTGCACTCTTCCTTCAATAAAAATATTTCTTTTAAACTGACAATTAGAATCGGCTTCAACAATTAATGTGACACTCGGATATTGTTTTATTGAAAGTGTAATCGTATCTTGATTATGAGCGTAGACATTAAAAGTACCATTTGGCTGACCAAACAAACCCCTTCCAGAAGATCTGTTTATTACCATTAAATTGTAAAAAGTTTGAGGTCGAAGCGTATCCATAACTTTTCCACTAACCAAAACTTGATCGCATTTTTGACTTAAAACACTAAAGCTTAAGCCACACAAGAGAAAAATTAGAAATTTCACAATACAAATTTAGAACATTTCAACGTGAATGAACCTATTTTATTATCAAAATCATACATAATCATTAGTTTACAAATGTAAATTGATGTTAATTCCAAAATATGCAGTAATTTTGTAGAAATGAATGGTAAAACAGTTGTAGTCGGTCTTTCGGGTGGTGTAGATTCAAGTGTAACGGCTTATCTACTGCAAAAAGAAGGTTATAATGTGATAGGAATGTTCATGCGCAACTGGCATGATGAAGAAGTAACACTGTCCAACGATTGTCCGTGGTTAGATGATTCAAATGATGCGTTAATGGTTGCAGAAACGTTGGGAATTCCTTTTCAAACTATTGATTTAAGCAAGGAATACAAAGAGAGAATTGTAGATTACATGTTTTCTGAATATGCAGTTGGTAGAACGCCTAATCCGGATGTTTTGTGTAATAGAGAAATTAAATTTGATGTTTTTCTAAAAGCAGCAGTTGAATTGGGTGCAGATTATGTTGCAACTGGCCATTACTGCCGAAAGATAATTCACGAAAATGGCGAACACGGTTTATTGGCAGGTCTAGATAACAACAAGAATCAAAGTTATTTTTTATGTCAATTAAGTCAGGAACAACTACAAAAAGCAATTTTTCCAATTGGTAATTATCAAAAATCGGAGGTTAGGGAATTGGCGAAAGAAGCTGGAATACACATTTCCGATAAAAAAGATTCTCAGGGTCTTTGTTTTGTGGGTAAAATTCGATTGCCACAATTTCTTCAGCAACAATTAAAATCAAAACAAGGTAAAGTTCTTGAGATACAAGATAATTTACAAATGTATACAGATTACAAGACCTTCTACGATTATGATAATTTACAAAAGTCAATTGATAATTTACAAAGTTTAACAGAACCATTTATTTATTCCGATAAAATAGGATTAGAGGTTGCAACGCATCAGGGTGCACATTTTTATACCATCGGACAAAGAAAAGGATTGCAAGTGGGTGGTCGGCCAGAGCCCTCATTTGTAATTGGGATTGATACTGTAAATAACCTCGTATATACTGGCCAAACTGACGAACATCCCGGATTGAATAGGATTGCGCTTAAAATATTGAATGAAGACGTTCATTATATTCTAAAATCTAAAACACTTAAAATTGGCGAGGAGTTGCGAATTCAAGCAAGAATTCGTTATCGTCAGGAGTTACAAGATGCTTGGCTAATTCAAAAAGAAGAAGCAATGTATGTTTTATTTGATAAACTTCAGAAAGGTATAACTCCAGGACAATTTTGTGCTTGGTATGTAGGTGACGAACTAATTGGAAGTGGAACTATTTTCTCTTGAGTATTTACTTTTATTTAACTTCTATCCTATTATCGACAGATCTATAAGATTTTAAAGTTATAAATTTAGATGCTATTAATTATTTTAAAAGTACTGTCAGTGTAAATAAATATAACCTTTTCTATTTCTTTGTCATTTGTCGAATCTGACTTAATCTTTTCCATTTTTTCCTTAGAAATAATGTCTTTATCCTTTTCAATCGTGGCGTTTGATTTATCTACTTGAATTTTATCAGAAGTTTCTAGTCTAATGCTGCTTGAATCATTATCGACATCTTCTTCAGTTACTTTGCTTTTTTCTGAATGTTGACCTGTAATAAGCCATTTAGCGTCTACTCTTGGGAATTGAATGATTATCTTCTCTAAAAAATCCAGACTGGGCTTATTTCTTCCATTTAACACGTGAGACATACTAGATCTCTGCACCCCAATTTCATCTGCAAAAACTGAAGGTGTATAATTATGTGTAGTCATTATGATCTTTAATCTTTCCTGAATTTCCATTTGTTAAATATATTTACAAATGTAATAATTATAAATTTACAATTTGCAATAAACTATTGTTCACATTTGTAATCAATTTAATTCGGAATTTTTGATCACAAAAAAAAGAGACTTAATAAGCCTCTTTTTTTAAATATACCCTATTCTACCCGACTATATCTTAGTTTCTTGCGTAATTAAAGAACAATGTTTCGTTTTTTGGCTGAGATTCAAACTTTTTGGCTCTATCAATCGAGTCAATTAATGCTGCAACTTGAAAAACACTTAAATTACTCTTGTTGCCCAAAGCTTTATGTTTGTCCAACTTATATTCTGCTGTTTTTATAGTATTGTTTATCATCTGTATTCCGTAAGTTTTCATCGTTTATAAATAAATTCTTGGTGGGCTTACGGACTTATGTAAATTGAGTTACAAAATATTTTAATTTTTTTAATTTAAGCACTAATTTATACTTCAATTATAACAACTTAAATCGTTGTATTTTAATAAAATGAAATGAGATTTTTATAATTGTGAATTGTAAATTTAATTTTGAAGTATATGACTATTTCTTTTTAAATTATAAGATTGCAATCTGAAATTAGAGAAAATTATTTTCAATTAGTTGCATCACCTATTCATTTCCTTATCAAAGGACGTATCAAATCTTCTAGGCCGTTTGTCTTTATTTCCAACATCAATTGTAATTGTCGACCGAGTTTGCCTTCTGGGAATCCTTTTTGACGGTACCAGACAAGATATGGCTCAGGTAAGTTTACCAAATAGTAATTCTTAAACTTACCATACGGCATTCTCATATTTGCCAGTTGCAGTAACTCTTCTTGATTGGTCAAAATAAGACTAAATGATTGTTATACGATTTGAGCTTCAGGAATCCGTTTAAGTACTTCTAAAAGAAAATCCCAAAATTTCTGTACTGAAGAAATTTGAACTTTTTCGTCTGGAGAATGTGCTCCTCTAATGTTTGGACCAAAAGAAATCATATCTACCAATGGTAAATGTTTGCTTAAAATACCACATTCCAATCCTGCATGACAAGCTTTAATTTGTGGTTTCTCATTGAATTTTTCTTGGTACAATTTATCCAATATACGCAATATAACTGAATTTGAATCAGGTTTCCAGCCTGGATAATCTCCAACTTGCTCTACTCTACTGCCCATAATTTCAAAACTGCATTTTATGGTATCTGCAATATCTCTTTTTCCACTTTCAATACTGCTTCTTTGTAAAGATTGAGTGGTGAATTTTCCTTTACTGATTGTCACTTTCGCTAAACTAGAAGATGTTTCCACCAAATTAGCTATTTCAGGACTCATTCTAAAAACTCCATTGTGAAGTCCATGTAAGATCTGAAGTATTTTAACCATACAATCATTTTCCAAGGCTTTCTCTTCTAATTCAGATTTAACCCAATCTATCTTTAATTCCGGTTCAATTTTTATAAACTCTAATAGAATCGCATCGCGAATTTCTGCCAAATTTTCCAATACCGAAACTTCATTATCCTTGTGGAAAGCAATTATTGCATTTGCTTCGCGAGGTATTGCATTTCGCAAGCTTCCTCCAAAAAAATTAATTAGCTGAATTTGTTCATTTTGAGCAAGATTGTAAATAATTCTCGTCAATAATTTATTAGCATTGCCTCTGCCCTTGTCAATATCCATTCCTGAATGCCCACCCAATAAGCCGTGAATAGAAATTTTATACTTCTCAAAATTTTCCCTTATTGATGTTTGAGTGTAAGAATATTCTGTATTGGTATCAATTCCACCTGCGCAGCCGATTGAAAGTTCATCATCATCTTCGGTGTCAAGATTTAAGAGTATTTTTCCAGTAAAATTTTTAGGTTCTAGTTCTTTGGCACCCGTCATTCCAGTTTCTTCATCTATTGTAAACATTGCTTCTAAAGCCGGATGTTCAATATCTGTAGATTCTAAAAGCGCCATAATTGCAGCAACTCCAATACCATTGTCAGCTCCTAATGTTGTTCCTTTGGCTTTTACCCAATCACCATCAAGAATCATTTCTATTCCTTGGCTGTCAAAATCAAAAACGGTAACCTCATTTTTTTGATGAACCATGTCTAAATGCGATTGTAAAATCACTGTTTCCTTACTTTCCAGTCCTTTTGTAGCATTTTTCTTAATTATGACATTACCAATTTTGTCTTTTATAACTTCCAGCCCAAGTTTTTGACCGAAATTCATCATGAATTCAATAACTCTTTCCTCTTTTTTTGAAGGTCTTGGCACTGCATTGAGCATCGAGAAATTTTTCCAAAGTAATTGTGGTTCGAGTTGAGCTATTTTTTCTGACATTTATTTCTTTTTAAATTGTATAATTCTTTCTATGTATAATTGTTCCACTTTGGTGCGTGCCCATGGCGTTTTACGGAGAAAAGTAAGTGAACTCTTTATGCTCGGATCTTGAGTAAAACAATTAATTTTCACCAGTTGCCCCATCTTTTCCCACCCCAATTCGGCCTCCAATTCGGTTACAACTTTTTCTAATGTAATGCCATGAAGTGGATCCATATTATTTAACTAGTTTTCTGTATTTAACGCGTTTCGGACCAGATTCGCCTAATCGTTTTTTTCTATTTTCTTCATATTCAGTATAACTTCCTTCGAACCAATAAACTTCCGAATTTCCTTCGAATGCCAAGATATGCGTGCAAATTCTATCTAAAAACCAACGGTCGTGACTGATAACAACCGCACAACCTGCGAAGTTCTGAATTCCTTCTTCTAAGGCACGTAAAGTATTGATATCTATATCATTTGTAGGCTCGTCTAAAAGTAAAACATTAGCTTCTGTTTTTAGTGTCATTGCCAAATGAAGTCTATTTCTCTCTCCTCCAGATAACACGCCTACTTTTTTATTTTGATCAGAACCATTAAAATTAAATTTAGACAAATAGGCACGGGCATTAATTTTTTGCTGTCCAATTTCGACATATTCCATTCCGTTACTCACCACTTCAAACACTGTTTTGTCAGGATGAATATCATCATGAGATTGATCTACATAACCTAGCTTAACAGTTTCTCCTACTTCAAAATTACCAGCATCTGGCTGAATTTCTTCCATTATCATTTTGAATACGGTAGTTTTACCAGCACCATTTGGCCCTATAACACCAACAATTCCGGCAGGTGGCAATTTGAAGTTTAAATCATCATATAATAATTTCTCTCCGAAAGACTTGCTCACATTTTCTGCATCAATTACATTGTTTCCTAAACGCGGACCATTTGGAATTGGAATTTCCAACATGTCTTCTTTTGATTTAATATCTTCAGAAAGCATTTTATCGTAATTGGCAATACGCGCTTTATTTTTAGCGTGTCTTCCCTTCGGATTCATTCTAACCCACTCCAACTCTCTTGCGAGCATTTTCTGACGTTTTGATTCTGTTTTTTCTTCGTCTTTTAATCTATTTCCTTTTTGTTCAAGCCAAGAAGTATAATTTCCTTTCCATGGAATGCCTTCTCCCCTGTCAAGTTCTAAAATCCAACCGGCTACGTTATCTAAGAAATATCTATCATGCGTTACGGCAATAACAGTTCCTTCGTATTGTTGCAAATGTTGTTCAAGCCATTCAATAGATTCAGCATCTAAGTGATTGGTCGGCTCATCTAGCAAAAGAACATCAGGATTTTGTAATAATAAACGACAAAGTGCAACTCTTCTTTTTTCACCTCCAGAAAGTGTTTCTATTTTTTGATCATCTGGCGGACAACGCAATGCATCCATAGCTCTTTCAAGTTTAGTGTCCAGCTCCCAAGCGTCTAATGCATCTATTTTGTCTTGTACTTCTCCTTGTCTTGCAATAAGTTTATCCATTTTATCTGGATCATTCAAGATTTCTTCATCCATAAAAGAATTGTTGATATCTTCAAATTCTTGGAGAATATCAACAGTTTCTTGTGCACCTTCCATCACAACTTCTTTCACTGTTTTTTTTGGATCTAAATCTGGTTCTTGTGGAAGATAACCAACTGTATAACCTGGAGAAAACACTACATCTCCTTGGAAAGATGGATCTAGACCTGCAATAATTTTCATTACTGTAGATTTTCCAGAACCTTTTATTCCGAAAATTCCGATTTTAGCACCGTAATAAAAAGAGAGGTATATATTTTTTATAATTTGTTTGCCTTGTGGAGTGTTTTTAGAAACCCCCACCATAGAAAAAATTATTTTCTTATCGTCTGACATAATGAATAAATGAGTTTTGTGTAAAAATAGTAAAACATTAAAAAATTACAGTCTTAATGCTGTTAAACTTTAGAAAATTAATCGAGATGTAAGAAAAATTTTAAAAGAAAATTAGATAAAGTTAGTAAGCCGATAAAAGAAAAGAGATATGTTATAACCTTTGCGCCTGCTTTAAATTTAAAATAGAGGTGACAAATGGTAAATAGAATAAGGATTAGAAAAGGAATAAGAGGCGGAAACATTTTTATACTTGATAATAATTCTCCATTCATTAAAAGCAAAAAGGCTCGTTGAAATCCGCAAGTTAGGCAATCAATACCAAATTGTGATTTCCACGAGCACTCAAGCAT
>JBBSUQ010000125.1:0-9793 GCA_038234235.1 Flavobacteriales bacterium | reverse complement strand
TCACGTGCATTAAGTTTTCCTTGTTTGTGTTGTTTTTCAATGCGTTCTTTACCTCCACCTTGTTTGGATTCTTCACGTTTTTCAAGTAACTTTTCTTCTGGAGTCATAAATTTTAATGATAATTTCGCCCAAAGATAGTAATTGACGGGGAATAGTTTATTTTGGGCTTATATTTTTGTTTGTTTTTCAGAAGTTAAATGCTCTATATTCATTGATATACTATAAATATTAAATGGCACTCAACATTTAGTCATTTCGTTGCAACTATTATAAATTCAACTCATATATTTACTAAAATTAAACAATTAATATTAATCGTTTGAAAATATTTAGAATAACTCTGGTTTTTATAGTGTCGACATTTTGTTATTCTCAAGACACACTGAAAAATGAAACTAAATGGAAATTAGGTTTCTCAATTTCGCCGGAACTTGGTTCTAAACTAGATCAGAAAAAAGATAATTATCCTGAAAAAACTAATAAATTTTGGCCAAAATATGCTTTAACCTATGGTACTTCTATAAATTATCAATATTCAAAAAATTTAGGATTTTTTACAGGATTAGATATTTCCCATAAAGGATATAATAGAAAGATTAGTGAGCAATATTATTCTTTTCCTGCAGAAACACCGACTTATGTAATTGAACGAAAAAATTGTACTATGTCTGGAATTGTATTAGGTGCATTTTACATGTTTGGAAAGAAAAATATTTCTTGGATTGGACAAATAAGCACTTCACTTCTTTATTACTTATCACATGAATCGAAAGCTGTTTTCGTATATCGTGGAAACTTAAAAAATTTTTACAGTATAGAGTCAACACCTTTAGCTAACAATATTGACTTAACTATTTCGCCTGCATTTGGTATACAATTCAAACTCAATAATCGATTAGAACTAAAAACTTTGGCAGTATATAGACAATCTGTTTTAGCAGTCGAAAAAATTTCTACTTATAACCGCTATTTATATTCGACAGGAATAAATTTTGGAATTCTATATACATTAGGAAATAATTAGACTAAATATCAGGCTATGTTTAGTCTATCAAATTGCTCCCTTCGCTTTCAATTCCAAATATTTATTAATGGTATTAATCGACAAATCTTCTGGTTTGGTTAATATGTTTTGAATGCCGTTTCGCTTGAGTTCTTGGGCAATTTTTGTTTTGATTGTGATCATGCGTTCTGCAATGGCAGTTTCATACAAAGTTTTTACTGTTGTTATATCTTGATATGCCATATTCGTTAGTTCATTATTCTGGAAGAACACAACTACTAAAACGTGTTTTTGATTGATTTGTCTTAAAATAGGCAAAGCGCGACGCATGGCAAATTCTGTCTCGAAATTTGTGTAAAGAATTATAAGCGAACGTGTTCTCGCTGTTTTGCTCAAAGATTGATACAAAAGTTCATAATTACTCTCTCTGAAATAGGTTTTTTGATTGTAAAGTGTTTCAATAATTCTTTTCATTTGAAGCGCCGAACCATCCGCAGGTAAAAGACTTCCTATTTTATCTGAAAAGGTAATTAATCCTGTTTTATCTCCTTTTCTCAGTGCAATATTGCTAAATACCAAAGCAGAATTTATGGAATAATCCAACATTGTTAAGTCGTCAAATTCCATTTGCATGTTCCTCGATTTATCAATCACCAAGAAAACATGCTGCGATTTTTCTTCCTGGTATTGATTTATCATTAACTCCCCTTTTCTACTGGTAGCTTTCCAATTGATGGTTTTGAGTTCATCACCCTGTACGTAATTTTTTATTTGTTCAAACTCACTGTTGTTACCTAATCTTCTTATTTTTTTAATTCCACTTGAAATTTTTTGTTGTTGAAATACAAGTAATTCATATTTTTTCAATTGCAAAACCGATGGATAAACGTGAACATTGGATTCATGCTCAATTTCCAATTTCTTATTAATTAAAAACAAAAAAGATCTAATTATTAAAAATGGATTTCGAAATTGTAAATCTCCCCGTTTTTTTGGAGTATAAAAATATTTGTAAGATTTAGTGGCGTGCGGTAAAAGCAAGCCCGAATAGGAAGTTGACCTGTCTTGCAAATCTAAAGGATATCCTTCATAAAGTGTAAAAGCATGCGGTTGACCGCTTAAATTTTCGAGAACAATTTCAATTTCATTGGGATCTCCAAGATTTAAACGCGATTGAAGATTTCTTTGAAATTTAATGGGATTTGTATTTAAAAATGAAATAAAAACATCGATAAATACCGCTCCCAACAAGGAAATAAGGTAAATAATGGCAATTTTATATAAGAATTCATAGTTGTAAGACATTCCAAACAACAGAATATCTATTATCAACAATACGAAGAAAAATCTTGTGAGGTATAAACTGCCAAAAACCTTCATCCTATCTTGGAACTTCTATTGTTTGAATAATTTCTTGAACCACATCTTCAGTCGAAATACCTTCCATCTCTGCTTCAGGAGTTAAAATTAACCTGTGATTGAGCACATGCGGCGCCACAAACTGTATGTCTTCGGGTGTTACGAAATCTCTCCCTCGAATTGCTGAAATTGCTTTGGCGGCGCGCATAATTGAAAGCGATGCTCTTGGCGAACCACCCAAATATATTTTACCATGATTTCTTGTTTTATGGATAAGTTGTGCAATGTATCTTATCAAATTGTCTTCAATAATTATTTTTTCTACCACTTTTTGTACTTTCTGAATTTCATCTCGAGTGAAAATTGGTTTTACAGAACTAATATCAGGCGTAGAAATTTGGTCACGGTAACGTCTCAAAATATCTGTTTCTTCTTCCAATTCTGGATAACCTAATTTTACTTTAAATAAAAATCTATCGAGTTGAGCTTCTGGTAAATTGTAAGTCCCCTCCTGTTCTATCGGGTTTTGCGTTGCGATAACTAAAAATGGAAAAGCCATCGGATAGACAGTTCCATCATAGGTAATTTGTCTTTCTTCCATAACCTCAAATAACGAAGATTGAGTTTTGGCGGGAGCTCTGTTAATTTCATCTATCAAAACAATGTTGGAGAATATTGGTCCTTGTCTGAAATAGAAATTAGATTCTTTCATATTGAAAACAGAAGTTCCTAGTACATCCGTTGGCATGAGATCTGGCGTGAACTGAATTCTCGAAAAATCAATATCCAAGGCTTTTGAGAGCACTTTTGAACTTAAAGTTTTTGCAACTCCTGGCGCACCTTCTAGTAAAATATGACCGTTTGCAAAAACGCCTGCCATCATCAATTCAACCATTTGTGATTGACCAATAATGAATTTTTTAATTTCGTTTCGTACTTCATTAACTTTAGAAGCAACCCATAACAAATCGGAATTTTCTCTTTCAAAACCAAAACCTGAGGATGGGTTAAAATCTGGTGAAACAAAAGAATTTTCTTCGGATTTACTTTCTATCATTGAATTCTCTATCTTTTCTTCAGAATTTATCTCCGCCTCTTTGGGCATGTAGTTAGAATATTCAGATTTATTTTCATCTGGATTTGTATTAGAGTTTTCATTTTCATTAACTACATTTTCATCTTCTATACTCATAATGATAAATTTTGATTTCGATTTATATAATTTTTTAATTGTTTTGAAGTGTTTGCGCCCATTTCAAGGAATTTAACGTTGTATTTCTTGCCATCTTTCATGTGAAAAGTATAGCCATTTGTAAAAACCTCAATATTTAATATTTCATTGCGATTGTATGCTTTCTTTTTAGTGAAAATAGAATGGAATATAATATTTTCTTTGCTTAACGAAATTATTGGAATTCTTAAATATTGTACTCCTAAAAGAAGCAATAAAAATCCTATTGGCAATGCCGCAACACCTGAATTGAAAGACGCACTCAAAAAATAAAACCCGAACAAAACAAAGGCAATTGCAGTAAGCACAACCGCCGCTCCAATCCAAATTGCTCTATTAAAAATTACTAATCTTCTTTCAAGTTGTTCAATAGTATTGTCGGTAATAATTCCTGTTTCTTTGTAAAATCTGCGCTGTAAATTAGAAACTTCAGCTAAATAATTTTCATCCACTGAAAAGGCTTTTGTGGTTTCGAATTTGTCAATTAAGCTTTTAAGTTCATTGAATGGAAAATTTGTTTTTTCGGCCAAGCGCTCAATATTTCTATCTTCTTTTCTATTTAAATCTATAAAAAATTGTCTTGAAACTGTATTGTAAAAATTCTTGCGCAATACTGCCAAAAGTCCATAAGGATTTCTTTTGCTATAAAAGATTCCCGTAATTGTTTCGGTGTAGGCAACGGTCATATTTTTCTTTTTTTCTATGACTGGCACAATTGGCTGGACTCTTGTTGTACGGAAAATTAAGAACAGAATTATGGCTAAAATTGCGACAAAAAACGCTGCTCTTGTTGAACGGTTATTCAAAATAAATTGCAAATAACTTTTATCTATTTCTTTTTCATCTTCGTTCTGATAATCGCCAATATCATCAGCCAATCGGCAAAACTCCATCCAATACACCGCTTTGTTTTTAGGTACATTATTCAAGAAGTTGACTGTATATTTATATCCATTTTTAGTAAGAACCTGATAATTTTGAAATAACTCAGGCATTGTATGAAGGATTATATTTCCTTTTCCATAAGAAATATCAATGCTATTTGCCAATCCGAAACTCGAAGATAGAACACGGTATTTATTAAATTTTAAAGCAGATTCATCAAAATAACGCCACCAATGAGCAGTTGTATCGGTTTGAAAAATATGTTGAAAGGTATATTTCTGTTTGTTGTCATTTATTTGAATTTTTGACGAATAATCAAATAAGAACTCATTTCTATTAAAGAAAAACGAATACGAAGAAGAATATAAATCATCAAAAGCGAGAATAAATGTAGCCCCTGAATCTACGTCCGTTAATATTTCTTCAATTTCTGTCATTTGACTTCCGAACATTTTACCGACAAAAATATAAACGCGGTCGCCTCCTCTTTTTAAGGTATCAAAATCATATACAGTATTTAAATTTTTAACCAAAGATCGTTTGTTCTGATTTTGCATCAATAACTCATTAAAATGATACAAATCATAAGGATTTTTTAGACTTGTGTGGTATTGAGATTTCCAATTTCTACTTAAATAATTTTGATTATTGCTGTCTTCCTCATTCGAAGAACCGCCCAAATCGAGAAAAAGCACGACGGTAACGACCAATATTAAAAAGGCCGCCAAGACAATCCATATTTTTCTCTTGTTATTCATCTTTTACTTCGATTTTTTGGTAAAGAGAAATTAAAGGTCTTTTAACGGTATCATAAATGGACTTGTCTATGGTATATTCACCATACCAAATTAAATCATAAACGTTTACACAAGTACTAAATTCATGGTGGTATTTGTTTCCTTGAAGTTCTATTACGTATTGAAAATTGGTTTTATCTTTTTTCCAATCAATAAGCTGGTGTTTTATTAAATCTTTTAAAATGAAAGTAAAATAAATACGAATACATTCTCTATAGTTTCGGCTGGCTTCTGCCTCATCTAATTTAAGTTCAAGTTCGCTTTTAGTTATAATTTCTGGGTTCCAATCATCTTCTAAATTCCGAACAATTTTTCTATCAACTGGTTTAACATTTCGTAGTAAGAAATAGAGAATAACCAATACAAGCGCAACAATTATTATAACAGCTAACACTTTCCAAAAGCTACCTAAAAAATTGCCCGAACTTCTTATTCTTGGCGGATTGATATTGGTGGATCTGGGTTTTATTAAAGCTTTTTCATTTTCAGGTTCATCTTCAACCGCTTGTTGCTGGCCACTTTGTCCGCGTTTTAGTTGGTTGTGATCTCGCCTGTATCTGGTTATGGTATTAGGATTATATTGAATGCCGTTTTGTTTGTTAGTTGTAGGCGGAATAACATAGGTTTCTTCTTCGTCACGTATACTTAATGGAGATTCGGAATACCAATCGGTTGGACCTTTGTAATTTTTCTTTTTCTCATATTTATTCAGTTTTTTCTGTTGCTGAAAATAATCTTCCTGAGCTGTAGAAAATAATCCAATACCGAGACAAAGTAATAAAAAAGCAATTTTCTTAAACATAATCTGCTTCTTTTTCGCTTGTTCTACTTCGTTTCCCGAAATTTTTAAATGCTGCTTTCAACCCGAAACTATATCTTTTTTCTCTTTCTGATAAATAAAACAAACCAAATATATAACAGCAGAATGGAATTGTAATTAAAATGAAAACGATGTAAACAAATTGCCTGAAATACATTCCATAAACCTCTGGTGTATCACTGTAAGAAACTGCTACTCTATTTATAAAATTAACCATCATGTCTAGCAAATCTCCCACAGCCGGTGTGCCTTCCATCTGATGAATGCTGCCAACAAAGGCAATTGGTTGTGCAAACACGAAATAACATAAGTAAAGTAGCGCTACAAAACCCAATGCCGAACCATAATTGTATGATTTAAAACGAATTAAAGATAAAAAACTCCATTTATAATTATCTGAAAGAGCGGCTCGGGCCAAGTTCTCTAAAAAGAATGGCATTAGAAAAACAATGAAGAAATGCATGAAGTAAGGCACTAAGAAAAACGATGCTACAATGACAATTGTTGATGTAAAAATGCGCAAAAAGTGTTTTTTAAAATAACTTGTAAGTTTTAAGTCAGGCGTTTGCATTTTTTTTAGAAAGTAAAATGAAAAGGTAACTATCATTGAAATAAAAACTGTCCATATTACCACCGAAAAATAACCAGAACTGTCTTTGAAAGAAAACCCTATCATATATTCTAAAAGTCCGTACCAATCATACCAATAAAAATTTGCTATATCTTCTGGATAAGCAATGTTTCTATAAACCACCAAAATTGCAATGAAAGGGAAAATAAAAAAGAAAGTATATTTTAAATATTTACCAAAGTTGACCCTAAAAATATATGCTCCATCGCTAAAAATTTCAGTAAAGTTTTTGGCCTTATCCATTTGTGGCAGTGGCCTAGGTTCAATAACATCTACAACCTGTTGATCGACCAATTCAGGATATTTTCTTGCCACATACATCGGATAAAATACATAGACAAAAAGTATAATTGCAAAGCAGAATATTATGAGAAACCATTTAGTAAATTCAGATAATGTTTGGTTGTGGCGCGTTACATAACTCTCTAAAAAGCCAGCAAAAATCAAAAATGGCACAAGGCTCAACATTATTTTTAAACCACGCCGCGTACTCAGTTGTAAAGATTGCAAGCGACTGTAGCTTTTGGGAAAAAGCCAACCATTGCCTGCGGTAATTCCCGCACCGGCTGCAATTACAATAGCCGATATTTCAAATGCTCCGTGAATCCAAATACCTAAAAAGCTAGTAACCAATACACCTTTTAGATAGAAGAAAGATTGAAAAGCACCCAGCATTACTCCGTTTGAAAACAACAAAACATGTGTTCCTATTGTAAAAAAGAATCCGAGAAAAAATGTAAGAAATGCAACCTTAATATTATTGGTTGTGATTCCGTAAAACATATTTGATTTAAAATTTTCTGAGCCGGCAGCGTATACATTTAGAGGTTTGCCATTGGCAATGTTTTGCAAAGTCATTTCCACATATTCATTTCCCATAACCAATCGGGGAAATTCTGGATTTACGTAAGTTGTGATTGCACCAATTGCACCGTAAATTAAAAGACAAACGAGTGCAAAAAGTAAATTTTTTCTTGAACGATAAATTTCCAAGGGCAATGATTTTTGCCAAATAGTAAAAAATCTTTTAAGTGACTCTCCTTTTTGCTTGTGAACACCTGAAAATACAGTTTGAGCAAGTTGGTTTAAATAAACTCTAACAGTCCGTCTTTTGTAAAAAGTTTGGGCATAACTTAGGTCATCGGTTATATCCATATACAAATCACTCAGTTCTTCTGGATCCTTAGATTTTGAAGTATAGAGTTTCTCAAAGCGTGACCACTTATCCTTATTTTCAGATATAAAGGAGGTTTCTTTCATCCAACAAGGTATAAATATATTATTTTCAAATCAGTTGGCATTGATATTTTTAAAAACATTTTAAATTTTACCACTTCACAGAAATTTTTCCTGTAGATTTTCCACTTTCTAAAAGCGCATGAGCTTTGTGTAAATCTTCAGAATTAAAAATACCTCCATCTAAAATTTTCAACTTTCCATTTTCATACATTTCAAAAATTCCGTGCAAACTTCTTTTTAACATTTCTGGTTTATAATCGGCAATTTTAAGCATATTAACTCCGATAATCGACTGTGATTTCATCATTTTAAAAACAGGAATAACAAAACCCATTTTGCGTACGAAATTGAGTTGAGAAAATATCGATTTCCCTTTCACTTCTGCCCCGCCAAACAAGACCAATCTACCACCAAATGCCAATAGTTTTGAATCTTCTTTAAACGTTTTACCTCCAACGGCATTAAAAACAAGATCTAACTTTTTAGAACCCAATATTTTTTTAATTTCTTCTGAATAATTTTTATCAAGGTAATTGATGGTAAAATCTGCACCTAAGTTTTTAACAAGCATTTCTTTTTCTTGGCTGCTTACTTTAGCAATTACTTTTGCGCCTTTCTCTTTAAGAATTTGAACCAACAAACTTCCCACTCCACCAGCCGCGGCATGCACTAAAGCGTATTCATCTTTAAAAACTTGACAGGCAATATTTGTCATGAAAAAAGCTGTGCCACCTTGAGTTCCCAAAGCAAGACATTCGTTACAAGGTTTATCTCCAATTTCAATTATTGAATCTCTAAAAGTTATAACATCTTGTGCATAACCACCAAATCTTGTAAATGCCAAAACTCTTTTTCCTTCCAACGCTTTTTCTCCAGGCGAACTTATAATTGTGCCAACCACTTCGTAGCCAATTACGGCTGGCAAAGGTGGAGCTTCTTTGTACAAACCTTTGCGTGCCATAACATCGGCATAATTTAATCCGAAGGCTTCTACTTTTACATGAACTTGATCGTTGTTGGGAGAATCAAGTAACAATTCTCTCAGTTCAAATGCTTTATCAGCAACTGTTTGTTTTATCAAAAAAAACGCTTTACTCTTTATTTTTGCCACTTTCGCTTCCTTTGATTATTACAACAATTTCTCCTTTAGCTGGTTTTTCAGTGTAATGTGCTAAAACATCGCTCACTTTTCCTTTTTTAAATTCTTCGTAAATTTTCGATATTTCTCTAACCACGCAAATCTCTTTATCTGGCCCAAGCAAATCGTTTATTTGTTGCAAACATTTGTTTAATCTATGCGGTGATTCATATAAAACCGTTGTTCTTTCTTCATTTCCAATTTCGAGTATTTTAGATTGTCTTCCTTTTTTATGGGGTAAAAATCCTTCAAAACAAAACCTATCTGTCGGAAAACCACTGCCAACCAATGCAGGAATAATGGCGCAAGGTCCAGGTAAACAACTCACTTCAATTTCATTTTCAAGACATGCACGAATGAGCAAAAATCCGGGATCAGATATACCTGGAGTTCCTGCGTCAGAAACTAAAACCACATTTTGAGCACTTTTAATATGACTGATTGCTGAGTCTAAAATTTTATGTTCGTTGTGTGCATGGAACGGAAAAATACTCTTTTGAATTTCAAAATGATTCAGTAATTTTTTGGTCACCCTGGTATCTTCTGCATATATAAAATCACAAGTTTTAAAATTACTCAAAGCCCTGAGTGTTATATCTTCTAGATTACCAATTGGAGTGGGAACTACCGTAAGTTTTGCCATGATTGTTTTATCTTGTCTACTTTATCTTGTCTACTTTTATCTTGTCT
>JBBSUQ010000124.1:0-9944 GCA_038234235.1 Flavobacteriales bacterium | reverse complement strand
TCGTAATGATTGTCTACTGCTTTTTTGTAAGCGTTATAAACATTATCTTTCTCAGCCATTGGAACGTGACCAATTGCATTGAAAGTAGCAGAAAATTCTCGCAAATCACTTAAAGTTTTCTGTTTGTCATCACTTTGACTGTAAGTTTCAATTTTCGAAATTAAATCTTGTTTGGCAATCAAATTAACCTCATTTGCCTTGTCCAGAGATTCAAAATGCTTTTGTTTTGAATTGAAAAAACTGTCACAAGCACCACGAAAATCTTTCCAAAGTTTTTGTTCATTTCTCTGTCCGGCATGTCCAATAGTTTTCCATTGCTTTTGAAGTTGGATAAGTTTTTCGCTGGTTTCTTTCCAATTTGTATTTTCTTTTAAAGCAAGTGCCTGTTCAATAAGTTTTAACTTTTTATCGGCTAGTACGTTCTGATCGGATTTAATTACATCGTAAAATTCTTTCTTCTTTTCAAAGAACATGTTGCAATTGGCTCTAAATTCTTTCCAAGCAACTTCATTTTCTTTTTTAGGACCGAAACCAATTTGTTTCCAATCGTTTTGAATTTGAAGTAATTCAATAGTTTTAGTTTCCCAATCTTTGGCGTTATCAACTGTAGTTAATGTTGCCAATAAATCTTCAGAAGTTTTAATTAAAGCGAATTTTTTGTTCAGATTTTCTTGTAATTCACCTCGTTTTTCATCGTAAAATTTATTTATTTTTTCTCGAACCAATTTTACATTGTTCCAGTATTTATCTTTCAATTCTTCCCATTGATCTTGACCAACAGGGCCGGCTTCATCCCATTCGTTTTGAAGATGACGGAATGATTGATCAACTTCTTTCATGTTTTGATTCAAAATCAAATTTCCAACTTGGTCTATTACTTCCATTTTTAGTTGGTAATTTTTCTTTAAATCAAAATCTTTAAGCTCTTTGTATATTTTGACATTGTAAAAGAAATCTTCAGTAATTTTAGAATATTCGTTTTGGAGCTCATCGTGCTTTTCTTTTGGAACTGCACCAATTACTTTCCATTTCTCGTGAATTTCTTTTCGTTTTCCGAACAAAGAACCAATATTTTCTTCTTCTGCAACTAAGGTTTTTAATTCGTCAAGCAAATTTTTCTTCAAAGTATAGTTTTGTGCCTGCACTGCCTTTTTTGCATCGGAAGCATCTTTCCTTTTTTCTTTGAAAGAATTGTAAATGGCAAAAAATTCTTCTCTTAATGGATCAGCTTCTTGTTCAAAATTTACAGTTTCTCCTCTTTCTTGGGCTTCTAATTGAGCAACTTGCTTTTTTCTATCTTCTTCTAGTATAAAATCGGCAAATTTGGTTTTCAACTCGTTCACCTCACGACTAACTGAAAGCACATCTTCATTTGCTACCAAAACATTCAACTCATTAATAAATTGTTGTTTATCAGATACTGGCATTTGATCTTTTGAAGCTTTAGATGTCTGAATTTCTGATTCTTGAATTTTAGATTCTTGAATATCCGCCACTTGATCTTTCGCTATCTCTGTCGTTTGATTGTCAGTTTCTAGATTTTCTATTTCTTGAACTTCCGATTCTTCTTGATTATTAGATTCTTGAGTGTCAATTTCAGGTGAAACAAGATCTTCGGACGCTTTATTTTCAGATGCTTCGATTGCTGAAGCATGATTTTCTGATATTTGATTATCCAATTCTTGGTTTTCTGATGCTTGATTTTCCAATTCCTGATTCTCCATAATAAGCTTATTTATTATTTTGCAATAGATTCCACCATACTGAAATCGGTGAGTTCTACAAATTTATTTATTCTATGGTCGATTTCTTCCAAAGTAACTTCTTCTAAACGTTTCGTTCCAAATTTCTCTACACAAAAAGATGCCAAAGCTGAACCGGCGATAATTGCACGTTTCATATTGTCGTAAGAAATATCATCCGAACTAGAAATATAACCCATAAATCCGCCTGCGAAAGTATCACCTGCACCTGTAGGATCAAAAACTTCTTCTAATGGCAATGCCGGAGCAAAAAATGCTTTGTCTTCATGAAACAACAAGGCGCCATGTTCTCCTTTTTTGATTATCAAATATTTAGGGCCCATTTCTCTAATTACTTGGGATGCTTTAACCAAAGAATATTCTCCCGACAATTGTCTTGCTTCTTCATCATTGATGATTAACAAGTCGATCAATTTTAAAGTATCTTTTAACGGTTCCAGAGCAATATCCATCCAAAAATTCATGGTATCCATTGCAATTAGTTTTGGACGTTTGTGTAATCTTTCAATAACTAGTTTTTGAACTTGTGGACTCAAATTTCCCAACATCAAATAATCTGCATTTTGGCAAGATACAGGGATGATTGGATCAAATTTCTCGAGAACGTTTAGCTCAGTCACTAAAGTATCTCTAGAATTCATATCGTTGTGGTATTTTCCAGACCAAAAAAATGTTTTTTCGTCTTCAATAATTTGCAAACCATCTAATTTAATACCTCTACCAGTAAGATAATTCAATGTTTCTTTAGGAAAATCGCCTCCTACAACAGAAACAATTTGTTGTTCTGATTCAAAGAACGATGCCGCCAAGGCAATGTATGTTCCGGCACCACCAACTATCTTATCTGTTTTGCCGAATGGTGTTTCAATTGCATCAAAGGCGACGCTTCCAACTGTAAGTAAACTCATTTTTATACTTTAAATATCAAAATTTCTTGTAAAGTTAGGAATTTAGTCTTAAGAATATGGGTAATTGCAACAGTAATACAAGCTTAATCTATAAATTTTCTCGTTTTCAGGTCGAAATAGTAAATATTACCTTCTTTAAGGCACAATATTTTATTGTTTGGGAGAATCTCCAATCTTTCATATTCAACGGGTAAAATCATGTTTCCTTTGTGATCATATAAACCTTTTTTGCTGGTTTCATAAACTTTGTAAATGTTTGCTCCGGCATACTCTATTCGACCAAAACTTGGATAAGTAATTCTCTTTCCGTCTGCGTTTATTAATGTCCAACCAATGCCATCTTGCACCGCAGCAAAACCGTCATGGAAATCTGTTGTATTTATGAACTCTTCTTCAATCGCAACTTCCAAATTAGAATTGAAATAGGCGCTTTTTTCCTTGTTCAATTGAATTTTTAATTTTCCGTCACTGAAAAATTCTGGTCTGAAATAAGCCAAAATTGTTTTTTCTATCTGAGAATTTGAACTGAATATATGAAAGCCTAAAGTATTTTGGTTTGAAAAAATGCCCTCACCATGGTAAAGTATTTTACCGCTTTTTAAAGTATCTGAACTGATGATTTCTCCTTCAAAATACAAGTTCCAATATTTACGTTCGTCTTTATAAGTAAGAAAACCATTTTCTAATGTATTGTAGTCTGTATAACTCAATTTAATTGGGCAACCTTCAAGGAGATAATTATACGCATGATTTTTATTTGTGAAAATTAGACCCGCGTATGCTTCTAGAATTTTCTCTGGCAATTTAATTTTAGCAATTTTCTCTAATTTCTCATCATAAACCTCCAATATCGCTCCGTCGGAAATAAGCAGTTTCATTTCTATTGTATCCAATAAATATTTATCTCCTTTAATTTTGTTGATTTCAACGAAGTTTTCATCGAATAAATATATTTTTTCGCCATCTGTAGTCAATGTTAAAATCCCAAATTTTTCGAAGCTTTTATATAGATTTTCCAATATCACAGATCCATCCGGATGTTTTAACCCAGACAATCCACCTTGTTTCGTAATAAGGTAATTTTCATCAAAAAAATTGTCGTTTTTTTCATCTAAAACCCCAAGTATATTTGCTTCTCTATCAAAAATAGTAATTTGTTTTTTTTCTTTTGATCGAAAATTTACGTTTTTGAAAACTCTTATATTTGGCAAATCACCAATTAATAATTTTAAATCATTGTCGTAAACTTGATATTTTCCTTCTTTCAAAAAAACACTATAATAGGCATTCGCTTTCTGAAATATTCCTAAATCCGATTTCATATTTTCCATTTTAGAATTACGATAAGTATATCTATCAGAGTTTTTTTCTAGTCTGTAAATTGTATCTCCAAATTCTGGCAACCTTTCAACATTTGAGTAAATGGTTTTAATTACAATAGAATCGCCATAAACCACTCCCCAACCCGTCTTTGACAAAACAGCTGCCGAGTTATTGCGGTATCTTTCTGCAAACTTGAAATTTTCTTTAAAAAGTGGATCTCCATTATTGTCAAAATAGTTAAATTCCGCTTTATCATAACTGAAATATTTATAAGATTTGTTTTTTACCAAACTTTCTGTGTAAGTCGGATTTTCTAAATCAGTAGAAGTAACTTTTAGGGAAGTCCTATTTGACTTTTCTTCCATCTCTAAATTCAATTTTGGAGTATTTGGTATGTAACGCACGTAAGGTTCGTGGGTCACATCAAAATAAACAACATCCATTAACTTATTATCTTTTAGAATTGATATGGAATTTTCAGTATACATTCTTACGTAATTTCTTGTCACAAAATCAGTAGGTGAATAAGAAATAATTCCCGCTGTACCCAAATATTTTCCATTGGTAGAATTTATAAATTTAAAGAGTTTAAAACTTTCCTCACCCCAAAATGGCAACTTTGTAGATATCCCCATTGCAAAAAGATTATATGAAGTATTTTCTATAAAAACTGGAATTTTATAATTAGCACGAGAAAGAACACTATCGTTGTAATCTCTCAATCCCCAAAAACGTTTGCTAACTATATCTCCATTTTTTAGTTTTAGCGTTGTATCGCGAATAAACCATCCTTGCGGGAAAAGTCGATAGTCTATTTCTTTATCGTTTAGCGGAATTTCTTTTTCTAAATCAAGAGAAATGCTGTTGGCTAATTGTAAATCTGTTTCAAAATTATGATTCGTATCCAAGTAGATTAAGCGCACATTTGTTCCCGTGTATGCTCGGACTTCATCCCCATAAATTTTTATGGAAGTGTATTTTACAGGTAAAATTTCTTTATTCTTTTTAAAAGAATACAATCCTTTAAATGTTTGCATATTGGAGACAATAGCAAAATCTTGGTGCTTTCTTATATTCGCGTATGCAATCGGAATAATAAAACCTTTTTTTAGATTGAATAATCCGCAAGAATTTCCATTGTTAACTAAAAAATCTTCTCCAGAACTTTGGATGCTCGTATATTGAGTTTTAAGAATTTCATTGCCATCTAGATCTATTAGTCCTGTTAAAAATTTGTTTTTTGTTTCATAATAACTTTTGTATTTAGGTGAAATTAAATCGTAATTACCTGAAATTAATAGTTTCCTTGTCGGACGATCATAGAGATAATAAGTTCCATTTGAATTATAACCCAAATACTTAAAACCATAAAGTAATCCTGTAGCTTTCAACGGTATCTCCCAAGGACCATTTTCGTCTATTATTTTTGTTAAATTACCTGAAATATAAACGGAATAATCTAGAAATTCTGTGTACATGCCTTTCTGTCCTAATATTTTACCTTTCTCATTTGCATAGTTGATACCTAAATCACTATTGAAAATAACAGCTTTAGGATGATTAAATAAAACTGAATTTTCTGCTTTAATAAAATGTTTTTCTTTCTTGAAGATATTTACCAAATTGAAACCTTTTTTGAAAGGATAAATAAACCAATTGGAATTTATTTTTTTAGTAAAACTGGCGAATATCGTGTCCTTTTCTAGGATATCATAAATGTATTTTTTGTTGTTGTCTTGAATAAAATACAAACCATTACCCAGAGCAGTAATCCAATCTTTTTTGGGTTCTATTATGTCTTTTCCTTCTGAATTAATAATTCCATAATTCCCTTCTTTGATATAATATGCAGAATTTTTATCATCAAAATTGCCGACAAAAGTCACAGTTTCTGGTAGGGCAATTTTTTGTTTATCAGATTTAATATACCAAAGGTAATTTTCATAAAGTGGTCTGTTAAACTCTTGTGCAAACAGACCACCTATTGAAAACAGTATAAATACGATATAGGAAATAAGGTTTTTCAAATCTGTTATTAATTAATACAATGACGATAAATAAGGTGACAAATCTCTTTGTTTGTCAAGAATTATTGGTGTTTTGGTGAAAGTTTCGCGTATTTTTTCAGAGTTATTGTTTATTTTCCAATTTCTTATTTTATCTTTTTTAATTACGTAGACCTCTCTTTTCGGACTTATAGCAACTATTATCGCATCGTCGTTATTATTCATAAACATATTGCCTCCTTGACCTGAGGTTCTTATTATTAAATTGTTAGATGGGCAAATATAAAAGGCTTGCATTTCTTGCATCTCTTTTTGATCATCAACATCTGGATAGCTAAATTCAGTATTAATTGCAAACATATCGGTCTTATTGTAGCAAATATCCCAATTATATAATCCAAAATTACCTACAGATATGCTTCGTGAAAATTTTCTATCTAGTTTGTCATCTTGGTACGCAAACAATGTTTCATTTAAATTATCAACCTGTAGCTGAACTTTAGGCTTATCGGCTTGTGCATCTTCTAAGGTATATGGTGTTACATTCAAACTACTTTTCACGATTTCATCTCCTTGTTTTTGCTCTAAATTCAGCACATAACTATTTCCATTCTTATTTAATTTACGCATGGTATTGGTGCTAGAAAGCATTTTTTGAGTGTTCAAGTTAATTTTATCCATTGTTTTCCAACCAATAAGTCGTTTGTTTTGCAATTCTGGAAAGTCACTTATATTTAATTTCCCTTCTAAAATTGTACCTATTGATTTGTCTGTAATCACGTCAGGTTTATTGTCTATGGTTTTAGGTTTGTCTGCAACTTTTTCTCCAACCGCTGTAGTTTCATAAGTCCAAACTCCGGTTGTAGTGTCCATTTCATAAAAATTATAACATGGTGTATCTGAAATAGAACCTAGTTTTACATCAATTGATTTACCATCTGCAACAGCCAAATTTTCTCCGTCTTTAAAGGCATTAATAGAAAACATACCTCCAGAAACCAAATCTCTATACATGCCTGCAGAATCGTATTTCATTGGAATACCACTAAAAAGAATATCTGTCAAAGTATGGTATTCTTTCCATTGAATATCAACTTCGCCAGAAATTGGTTTCCCTGTTGCATCAACAATACTATTGGCAGGAATTTTTACTTCTCCACCATAAGCAGTTTGCAGCGTGTTGTCTTTATTTGGATCAATTTTAAAATGTGTAATTGGCGTCTCCAAACCATCAATAGGGCGAATAACACTTTCTTGCTTCGCGGCATTCAAGTTTTCTGCAACTTGAATTTTTTCTTTTTCTTGCTGCTGTTTGCAAGCGAACAAAAGAATAACGGTTGAAATTAGGATGAGATTTTTTTTCATAATGAATGGAATTTACTGTTTCTTAAATAATAATGTTAAAAATCAGAAATAGTAACAAAATTGCGTTACATTTTTCTTTAAACTTATGTAATATAAGGTATTTAGCGTAGGAATTTGAGATTATTAATCGGAATTGACCACATAAAAAAATATTAAAGCAGTAAATTGCCTAATTTTGCACTTAGAAATGGTAAAAATCCGCGATATAGAACTGGGAGACTTTCCCCTGCTTTTGGCACCAATGGAAGATGTGAGTGATCCGCCTTTCCGTGCATTGTGCAAGCAACATGGAGCAGATTTAATGTACACCGAATTTATTTCTTCCGAAGGCTTGATCCGCGATGCCGTAAAAAGTGTGCAAAAACTAGATATTTTCGAGTACGAAAGACCCATTGGAATTCAGATTTTCGGTTCAGATATCGAAAGCATGAAAATTGCTACGGAAATTACAGCACAGGCCAATCCCGATATTATTGATATCAACTATGGTTGTCCGGTAAAGAAAGTTGCGTGCAAAGGTGCTGGAGCTGGAATATTGCAAGACATTCCAAAAATGGTAAGGTTGACTGCTGAGATTGTAAAATCTACTTCACTTCCTGTTACCGTAAAAACACGCTTGGGTTGGGATGACAATACAAAATACGTAGTAGAAGTTGCCGAACGATTGCAAGATGTAGGCATTGAGGCAATTAGTATTCATGGGCGTACCCGCAAGCAAATGTACAAAGGCGAGGCTGATTGGGATTTGATCCGCGAAGTAAAAAACAATTCAAGAATGCGCATTCCAGTTTTTGGAAATGGGGATATCGACACACCAGAAAAAACAATAGCTTACAGAAACGAATACGGGGTTGATGGCATTATGATCGGCAGAGCAAGTATTGGTTATCCTTGGGTTTTCAATGAAATAAAACATTTTATGAAAACTGGTCAACATTTAGCGAAACCAGGAATAGCTCAACGAGTAGAAGCTGCCAAGCAACACTTAGAAATGAGCATAAAATGGAAAGGCGAAGCATTAGGATTAGCCGAAATGAAACGCCATTACACCAACTATTTCAAAGGCATTGCCCATTTCAAAGATTACCGCATGAAATTGGTTACCTCTTTTAATCTTGCCGAAGTCTTTGAAACTTTAGCAGAGATTGAAGCTAGGGCTGAGGAGTTTGAGTTTGTTTGAGAAAAAAAAAATAAATAGTGTTTTGAATATTATTATAAAACACAAAATCCATAAAAAACAAAACCCACTAGTTTGAATTTCTTCAGGGACTAATGGGAATAAGATTAGTCAAAGATAAAGCAAAAATTTGTAAACAAAATAAAGAAAAAGATTAATGAAATACAGCGAATTTGCTAGTATTATGACAACAACGAGAATGACTCGCTATCTAAATGCATGCGACGGAAATACTCGAAAAGCAATGACACTATACAGGAAAAACCTTAAACTTAGTCAGGAAATTTTTACTGTAATTGGTTGTTTTGAAGTTGCTATGCGTAATGCAATCGATACTACTGTTTCACGCTCCTTGGGTGTCAATTGATTAAAAGATGCTGCCGCAAATGATGGGATTTTTGACACATCCAAATGCAGATTGACAAAAATGAACATCAATGAGTCCATTTTAAAACTGCAATCTTATAGTCATCATAAACTTGTAGCGGAATTAGGTTTTGGGTTTTCGCGTTATATGTTTGCTCAAAACCAATTTAAGGCATCTGGGCAGATTCTATTACAAGCGTTTCCATTAAAACCATCATCCACTTTAACTACTCAATATAACAACAAGTATATATTTAATCAACTCGCTCAACTCAATATTATTAGAAATCGCATGGCACATCATGAACCTATATGTTTTTTGGCAGGGAATGACGTAAAAGACACAACATACGTCCGCCAACAATACAATTCCATTTTACAATTATTCCAATGGATAAAAATAGACGAAACTGCTTTGCTTTATGGCTTAGATCACATTTATACCGTTTGCAATGAAATTGATAGTTTATGAAACTATTATATAGAAGCCTTTTTGGCAGAAGTTTTGAAACTTTGGAGGAGTTTGAATCTAGTGCTGAGGAGTTTGAGTTTGTTGGGTAGCAACTTTTAATTTCATTCTGGAAAATAATAACACAAATCATTTCGAATACTTAAATAAGTACCTATATTTGTACTTCTAAAGAGAAAAACAATGATAGCAGCAAATTTTACGGAGTTAAGAACTGATTTGAAAAAATATTTAGATAAGGTGGAAGATGACAATGAAACACTCATTGTTAAACGGAAATCTGGTAAAGGAACTGTAATAATTTCTTTGGAGGAATATAACTCACTAATGGAAACTATTTATTTGTTGAGTTCTAAAAAAAATGCGAATCGCTTACATGAGTCTATATCACAAGTTGGAAAAGGACAAGTTGTGGCTAGGAAATCTTTAGAAGATCAATGAAAATAACGTTTTCAAAAAATGGTTGGGAAGATTACATTTCTTGGATAAATCAAGATAAAAAAATGTTGAATAAAATCAACAAACTTATCAAAGAAATACAAAAAACACCGTTTGAGGGAACAGGGA
>JBBSUQ010000123.1:0-9959 GCA_038234235.1 Flavobacteriales bacterium | reverse complement strand
TGGTTGGGGTTTTGCATCAAGTACTCCAACTAATGGTTTGGTTGTTAGCGGTTCTGTTGTTACGTCAGGCGGTTGTGTAACTTACAACACAATTTCTCCCACAGCTTGTGAAACTTACACCGTTCCTTCAGGAGATGAAACTTACACTGCATCAGGAACCTATGCAGATACAATTCCAAATGCTGCAATGTGTGACAGTATCATAACAATAAATCTTACAGTGATTCAAGAAGTATTTACTACATCAAGCGCAACAATTTGCAGCGGCGATACTTATACATTCGGTACGCAATCATTAACTACAGCTGGTACATACATGGAAACTTTTGCAAGTACAGTTACTGGTTGCGACTCTACAGTGACGCTTACACTTAATGTAGTTTCTGGTTTTACTTCTAGTTATTCAGATAGCATTTGTCAGGGAGATTCTTATACTTTTGGCACACAAACCTTAACAACAGCTGGTACATATATGGAGACATTTATGTCTCAAGCAGGTTGCGATTCAATTGTTACTTTAAACTTGTTTGTAGGAATGGCTAATACTTCTTCTCTAGCAATAACTTCGTGCGATACTTATACTGCCCCAGACGGAACAGTTTATAATAATTCTGGAAACTACCTAGCGGTTATTCCAAATCAATCAGGTTGTGATAGTACAATTAGTATTGCTTTAACAATTAATAATTCTACCAATGATACTTTGATAGTTACTCAATGTGATCCATTTATGTTTAACGGCACTACACTTTTTAATTCAGGTTTTTATGCTGATACACTTCTAACAACAAGTGGTTGTGATAGTATAGTAAATATCAATTTCACTAAATTCTTCAAGCCTGACGCTCCAATTATTAGTGGAGATACTGTTTATTGTGAAGGCGATGTAATTACTCCACTTACTGTTGGTAGTGCGCAGTCTGTTGATAAAATGATAATTACTGGTGTCTTTGACGGACCAATAACTGGAGGAACTCCAAAAGTTGCCGAATTTTATGTAATTGAAGACATTGCAGATTTAAGTTTATATGGATTTGGTTCTGCAAATAATGGTCTGGGAACAAACGGTGTTGAATTTCAATTTCCACAAGTTCCAGTATTGGCAGGAACTTATATTACTGTCACTGCCAATCCAATAGAATTTCAGACTTATTTTGGCTTTCCTGCAACATACACAAGTGCAGCCATAAACGTTAATGGCGATGATGCTGTAGAATTATTTTACAACAATATTGTAATAGATGTTTTTGGTAATATAAATGTAGATGGTACAGGTGAAGCGTGGGAATATTTAGATGGTTGGGCATATAGAAACACTGGTTCTTTACCAAATGGTTCAAATTTTATTCTAAATGAATGGACGTTTAGTGGGATTAATGCAACAGACAATGAAACATCAAATTCAACAGCTGCAAGTGTTTTTCCAATTGGAACTTTTACATCAGCGGCGCCAAGTGTTACCTTAAATTGGTTTGATGCAATGTCAATGACCCTAGTTTCTACCGCAAATTCGTATATTCCAACACCAAGTATTTCTGCACCACAAACACTTTTGGTATCTTATACAACAGGCGTTTGTACTTCTGATGAGGTGACAATTACGGTGAGCATTTTTGAAAATCCGAATCTTACCGCAACAACAACACCTGTAACTGTACCAAACAATGGCTCAATTGATTTAAGTGTTACTGGAGGATTGGCGCCTTACACTTACTTATGGTCTAACGGAGCAACTACCCAAGATTTATCAAATGTAGCTCCAGGAAATTATATTGTTACCGTAACAGATGCAAAAGGTTGCTCAGAAATGATGACTTACACTGTACAATCTCAATTAGGAATTGCAGATATTTTACAAGAACAAGTACAAATATTTCCAAATCCAACTTCTGGTAAATTTACTTTGAAAACGGAAAACCTTGTAGGTTCTGATTTGGAATTAACAGACATGAACGGAAAAATATATTTCACTCAAAAGATTGAAAATAATGTTGAGGAAATAAATTTAGAGAACTATTCAGAAGGATTGTATCTCTTGAAAATTAGCGGTTCTTTCGGTACTGTTTCAAAAAGAATTATAATTAATTAATTTTTTTATTTAATTGTTGGGGCGCCATGCATGGCGCCCCAACCTTTGTTTCGCCCCTATAATTTTTTTTATTAAGATAAAATCATCTTTTCACCATACAAATCGCCTTCCAACCAACAGTCCTTTTTTTATAAATGCTGTCAAATCTTTCACTATTTTAGTGAACTTTTTATATTTATATATTTTCAAAATGAAATACTTTATTCTTCTATTGCTTATGCCTTTGTTTGGTAATTCTCAAAACTATTGGCAACAGACTGTTGATTATAAAATTGACGTAAAATTAGATGATGAAAATCATTTACTGCGAGGATTTGAAACTTTTGATTACACCAATAATTCGCCAAATATTTTAGATACAATTTTTATTCACGTATGGCCAAATGCTTACATTGATGGCGAAACCGATTTAGGAAAACAAAACTATGCGGCCGGAAATAAAATTTTAAAATTTGGAAACGATAGTTTAAAAGGTTGCATAGATTCTTTAAATTTTAAAGTGAATGGGGCAGAGGTGAAATGGCAATATACAACCAAACGAGATATCGTTTTTTTAGTTTTAAGCCAACCATTAAATCCAGGTGGAAAAATTAGCGTTAGCACACCATTTAAAGTTACTATTCCTTCAGGAAAAATATCGAGGTTGGGCCATATTGATCAATCTTATCAAATAACGCAGTGGTATCCGAAACCAGCAGTTTATGATAAAAACGGATGGCATGCAATTCCCTATTTAAATCAAGGGGAGTTTTACAGTGAATTTGGATCTTTTGATGTAAGTATAACTTTACCCAAGAATTATGTTGTTGGCGCAACGGGCGATTTACAAACAAAAAGTGAAATAGATTTTTTAAATAATTTGAGTGCCGAAACTGAAGTTTTAGTTAAAAATTTAGACGAAGAAACTGGTCAAAAGGATGTTCCATTAAGTAGCAGTGAATCAAAAGCTTTAAATAAAAATTTCCCAATCAGTGATAGTCAAACTAAAACAATAAGATATGTGCAAAAAAACGTACATGATTTTGCTTGGTTTGCAGACAAGCGTTACAAGGTTTTGAAAGGAGAAGTAGAATTGCCAAATTCAAAACGCAAAGTAACAACTTGGGCAATGTTTACACCCGGCAATATGTCTTTGTGGCGCAATGCAATAGAATATATTAATGATGGAACCTATTATTATTCTTTATGGAATGGAGATTATCCTTACAACCAAGTTACAGCAGTTGATGGGACAATAAGTGCAGGTGGCGGAATGGAATATCCAAACGTTACAGTTATAGGAAATGCCTCAAGCATGAAAGAACTTGAAGTTGTAATAGTTCACGAAGTTGGTCACAATTGGTTTTACGGCATCTTAGGAAGCAACGAGAGAGATCATGGCTGGATGGATGAAGGAATGAACACTTTAAACGAAATAAGGTACATACAGACGAAATATCCAGACAATGATAATTTATCTGATATGATATTGGGTGGAATGTTTCATTTTGAAAATTTATCCCACAAAGACATGGCTGATTTTAGTTACAGAGCAATGTCAAGATTGGCACTTGACCAACCGATTGAAACGAAGTCGGCAGATTTTACATCAATAAATTATGGAATAATAATGTATCAAAAAACGGGCATTGTTTTTCATTATTTAAAAGATTATTTAGGAGATGAAATGTTCAATAAATGCATGCATAATTATTTTGAAGAATGGAAATTTAAACATCCTCAACCAGAAGATATGCAAGCGTCATTGGAGAAAACTTGTGGTGAAAAATTAGATTGGCTTTTTTATGATTTAATCCAAACGACAAATCATATTGATTATAAAATAACGAAAGTTAGAAAAGGTGAAAACGGTGATATCGTTTACGTTAAAAATGTGGGTCAGGTTGCTGGGCCAATTCCCGTTTCGGCAATGAATGGTGATTCTGTTTTAACAACAATGTGGTTAAAGCCAGGAGAAAAAAAAGGAAAACTAAATTTTTCGGAGTTTCATTCAGAATATACGATAGATCCAAACCATAATATTTCGGAATTAGACAGAACTAATAATTCTTATAATAGTGATCAGCTTTTTAATAAACTTGAACCTCTGAAATTGTATTTTGGAAGCAGTTACAATGAGCCAAATAAAACAAATATGTATATCATTCCAGCAATGGGTTATAATTTATATGATCAATACATGTTGGGTGTGGCTTTTCATAACTTGGCAATAATTCCAAATAAATTTCAATATTTTATTGCACCAATGTATTCTTTCGGGGGAAAAAGAATAAGTGGAACGGCTGAATTTATGAGAGATTTTTTACCTAAAAAAGTTTTTAAATTGGCGAAGATTGGTTTGAGTCTAAAGAGTTTTAAGTTTGATGATGAAACTTTTGGTTCAGATATTTATTATTCTTTTTCTCCTTATTTGAATTTAAAAATCGGTAATAGAAAAAATCAAGGACCTTGGGACCACAATGTTTTACTTTTAACCAACTTTAATTACAATTCAAGAAGTGCCAATTCTACTGATGCAATATTGCCATTTTCACAAAATAATGAGCAGAGAGGTGGCTACCTACAATATACTGGCAGATACACCAAGCCAGATTATGAAATGATTTTTATTGCAAAGAACGATTATCAATGGGATAATTATTCAAGCAATTTCTTTAATGAAAAAGGTATTGAATTTCATAGAATTCAGATTGCGGCAACAAATAGATATAAATATTTAAAAAATAAAAAAAACAAATGGGCTGAAATAAGATTATATTATGGTAATGTTTATAGTCACACAGAATTAAATTCTATCCCAGGGTATCAATTATCACAATCATTCCTGACGTTAGGTGGAGGCACACCTAGTTTGGATAATTATAAAGAAGAATATTATGTAGATAGACAAGGAACTTCTGATATTTTTAGCAATCAACAAAATGATAATTTAGGTAACTTTAAAACTGGGGTTTTCAGAGGTTCTTATAACTATGTTTTTACCGCTACTTCTTACATTGATTTACCATTAAAAACTAACTTGTTTGGTGCGTTTGTGGATTATGGTATAGTGCCAAACAACGGCGTGATGAATCATTATTTCAATACTGGAATTGGAATTAGACTTTCAAAAATATTTGGTATTTATTTTCCTTTGTATAACAGTGATAATCTAAATACAAATAGTAACGAGATGTTTGACCAATATGGTTCTAAGATTCGCTTCACGTTAAAAATAAATCCAGTTAATAGTAATTTCAAAATTAGTTTCTAAGTAACAAAACAAATTTAAAATTATTTTAATTTAAATAATTAGTTGTATAAATATTTTAAAATTAAAAAGTATAGAGCAAAAAAAAACCATTTCATTTGAAATGGCTTTTTTTTTGCTCTATAAATAAATTTATTTTTTAGCAGTTGCTTTTTTCGCTGGAGCTGCTTTTTTAGCCGGAGCTGCTTTTTTAACTGCAGTTGCTTTTTTCGCTGGAGCTGCTTTCTTCGCAGGAGTAGCTTTCTTAGTTGCTGCTTTTTTTGCTGGAGCTGCTTTTTTAGCCGTTGTAGCTTTTTTTGCTGGAGCTGCTTTCTTCGCTGGAGTTGCTTTCTTCGCAGGAGTTGCTTTTTTAGCAGTTGTAGCTTTTTTCGCTGGAGCTGCCTTTTTCGCTGGAACAGCTTTTTTAACCGCTGTAGCTTTTTTCGCAGGTGCTGCTTTTTTCGCAGGAGTTGCTTTTTTAGCTGTTGTTGCTTTTTTAGGAGCTGCTGCTTTTTTTGCAGGAGTTGCTTTTTTAGTCGCAGAAGCACTTGGCTTTTTAGCTGCGGTTGTTTTCGTTTTACTTGCCGGAGCTTTTGTCGCTTTCGCCGGAGCTTTTTTCGTTGTCGCCATAACTTACAATTTTATTGTGCTAAAATATTTATATTATTAAAGCAATGTAATATTATTGTGATTAATTATCCTAGTACTTATCAATAAGTAATTGTTGATTACGTAGTTGCAACGCTTATAGTCCATAGCCTTATTGACTATAAAATTATAAGTTTTAATAAATTAGTTTGTTTTTAGTAAAAAATTATTTTAATTAAATTTGATGATTTTAATCAAAAACAGCAACTTTTTTCCACACAAAAAAAAAGGAAGTTTAAAATAAAACTCCCTTTTTAATTTTTGTAACGTATTTTTTAATACTTAAAAATCTTACAATGCACTTGTATTTAAATCTGTGTCCGCGATAGATGTCAAAGTCTCATCGCATTTTTTTTCTTCTTTCAAAGTTTCCAAAAGCAATTTTAAACATTTGTCTTGTTTCAAAACTTTTGCAAATGCTGCCAATGTTCCATAACTTGCGATTTCGTAATGTTCAATTTTTTGAGAAGCTAAAATTATTCCTGCATCACGCACTGGACCAACTTTTGTTTCTTTAACAATGCTTTTTCCTTCTTCAAGCAAACCTGCCATTGCATCGCATTTTTTAGCTTGTGCTTTTTTACCCAAAGCTTTGAAACAACCTTCTAATCTTTTAATTTGATCTTCAGTTTCTTTTGTGTGTTTTTCAATTGCCGTTTTCAATTTTGATGAAGTAGCATTTTTTTGCATTTTAGGTAATTCTTTGCTCAACGCTTTTTCTGCCCAATACAAATCCTTTAATCCATCTTCAAACAAATCTATCAATTCTTTCGCTGCTCCTTTTTTAGCAGGTGTTTTTACAGATGTTTTTGCTTTAGCTTTTGATGCTGTTACTTTTTTTGCAGTGCTTGCAGTTGCTTTCTTTTTAACTGCTTTTGTTTTTACACTTTTCTTTGCAGGTGTTTTTGTTGCTGTCGCCATTTTTTATTTTTTTAAATTTTAGACTAATTTATTAAGATATAAATCATTCTTAAAAAAATTAAATTTTTTTAAGAATGATTTTACAAAAATTGGGAAAATTGTATGTTTTAACTTTATTCAACATTCAGTTTTTGATTGTTCTTTATCAATTGTTTACTTTTGAATTTTAGTAAAATCTATCAAATAAAATTTAATAAATTTCAAATTATGGAATGGTTATACAGTAAACAAGATCCACTTTATGAAACCTTAATAGCATCACTTTTACTTTTTACAGTAATTATTGTTCTCACTCGGATTGGCGGATTGAGGTCTTTTGCTAAATTTACCGTATATGATTTTGCATTTACAGTTGCAATTGGGAGTTTGTTATCATCTGTACTTACCTCCAATACTTCTGTTGTTCACGGAAGTGTTGCCATAGCAGGTTTGCTCGCCATTAAATTAATTTTTTCTTTTTTACAAAGGAAAAGTCCTTTTCTCAATAAAATAATTTCAAATGATCCTTTACTCCTTATGGATGGAAATATAATTCTGCATAAAAATTTAAAAGCTGCTAGAATCCAAGAATCACAATTAATTGCCAAATTAAGAGAAGCAAATGTTTTAAATTACAATCAAGTTTATGCGGTTGTTTTAGAAACTACGGGAGATATTTCTGTATTACACACTTCAGGAAACGATAAAGATGAACAGTTTGATGAAAACTTGCTTTCAGGAGTGATAAGATAATAACAAAAATGCCATTTTGAATTACTCCAAAACGGCATTTTTTTTAAAAGTCAAAAGTCAATCATATCATGCTATAACTTTCATATTGTCTAAAACATCCATCACACCTTTAACAGCTTCTGCAGATTCTTTCAATAATTGTTTTTCAGCATCATTTAAATCTAATTCAATAATTTTCTCTATTCCGTTTTTACCTAAAACTACTGGTACGCCAAGGAAAATATCTTTTAAGCCATATTCACCTTCTAACCATGCGCAAACCGGAAAAATTCTTCTTTGGTCTCTTACAATTGCTTCAACCATTTGTGCAGCTGCAGCTCCTGGAGCATACCAAGCAGAAGTTCCTAATAAAGAAACTATTTCGCCACCACCAAATTTTGTTCTTTCGATAATTTCGTTTAATTTTTCTTCTGATATAAGTTCAGTTACCGGAATTCCAGAAACAGTTGTATATCTTGGAAGTGGAACCATAGTATCGCCGTGTCCGCCCATTAAAACTGCCTGTATATCTTTTGGAGATACATTTAATTCTAAAGCAAGGAATGATCTATATCTTGCAGTATCTAACACACCAGCCATACCAAATACTTTAGATCTGTCAACTTTTGCAGTTAAATATGCGCAATAAGTCATTACATCTAAAGGATTAGAAACAATAATAATTTTTGCGTCTGGCGAATGTTTAATTACATTTTCAGTAACCGTTTTTACAATTCCTGCATTTGTAGCTATTAAATCATCTCTTGACATACCAGGTTTACGTGGCAAACCAGAAGTTATAACTACCACATCTGAATTGGCGGTTTTAGAATAATCATTTGTAGATCCGATAGTGCGCGAATCATAAAGATTAATAGGAGAGGTCTCCCAAATATCTAAAGCTTTGCCCTCAGCAAATCCTTCTTTGATGTCGAGCAATACGATTTCATTCGCAATTTCTCTTTGCGCTAGTACGTCGGCACATGTTGCCCCAACATTCCCAGCACCTACAACGGTTACTTTCATCTTGTATTAGTATTTTAAAGTGTATAAAAAATTCTAGTACGAAATTAACATATTTCATAAATTATAAGGTCATATTGCAAGCAAAATTTTTATATTGCACCAAAATATTATTAAAAACTATTGATTGAACAAAAAAAAATGCTTCCATTGAAGCAACCCCTTTCAAAGTTGTTCGTCATAAAGAAAGTAAATGTGGAAAACAAAGAGCTATTAGAAAAATTAATAAACAGTTGTGTTCAAAATGACAGACGGTCACAAGAGCAACTGTTCAAGCTCTACTATAGTAAAATGATGAGGGTTTGTATGAGGTACATGAGAGACCAAGATACAGCTCAAGAAATTTTACAAGAAGCATTTATAAAGGTCTTTGAAAAATTGGAAGTTTTTAATTATCAAGGTTCTTTTGAAGGTTGGATGCGTAGAATAGTTGCAAACACTGCAATTGATGCCATCCGAAAATCTAAGAAAGATCCTTATTTAATGGAAGACGATTCACTTTTCGTTTCGAAAGGTGAAAATTTGATGGAAGAATTAGAGCAAGCAGAAATGTTTGATCTAAAAGCAGAAGTTGCAATGGAAGCAATACAATTATTGTCTCCAGCGTACAGAACAGTTTTTAACTTGTTTGTGATTGAAGATTACACGCACAAAGAAATTGCTCAAATGCTTAATATTTCTGAAGGTACATCAAAATCTAATTTGGCAAAAGCAAAAGCTAATCTCGCAAAGTTGGTGGATAGCAAAATGAATGATAATAACGAATTAAATAAATACAATGAAAAACAACATTGAAAACAGTTTTAAGGATGCACTCGGAAATTTCGAGGTTCCTTACGATGCTAAAGCATGGGATGCCTTGAGCAAGCGTCTTGATGTCACCATGCCTAACCAATCGCCTGTTCAACCAAAAAGCAACACCAGATGGTGGTTGGCTGCTGGTGTTGTTGCAACTCTTATTGGTGCAGCTACTACTTATTATTTCACTACTGAAGAACAAACTAATACTCCTCAAATTTCTCAAAACGATACAAACGAGGGAATAGATACTAAGAAAGATCAGAAAATTCTTTTGGATGATGCACATTTAAATGGAGAGCATTCAACTAATGAAAATTCTGATGATGTAATAGATGAAAGAATATTAACAAATACTAATATTGCGGGTCTAAATACGACTAAAAATCTAATTGGGTGCGGAATCTTCAAAAATGACTTGCCTAATTTATCCGGCCTAGATTTAAATTCACTTGATACCTATTATAAGGACGAAACAAAACAATCAAGTGATAAAGGTAGTTCAATTTTCGAAGTTCAAAATTTAGAAAATATCTGTCT
>JBBSUQ010000122.1:0-9974 GCA_038234235.1 Flavobacteriales bacterium | reverse complement strand
TTGTCTAATTTTAGTCCAACAATTTCAAAGTCGTGAAACATTGAAAACAAATCATCAATATCGTTTATTCTGTTTTTCATTTTTTAATGCACGCCAACAAAGAAATATCCAACATGTGGATTATCCCCTTAGTATATTCAAATATCCACACCTTTCTTATCAGGCATCCAAAATAGATAAAATATTAAGTTAAAAGAATATTTAAAAAGAAAAATTTCCAATTATCAAAATCTTCAACTGTTTCAATGATGGCGTTTTAAGAAATAACCAAATTAAAAAAACTATCAAACAAAAGTCTGATAGTTTTCTAAAAATCAAAATCCTCCTAAACCAAAGCAGCTTCCTCCTCCAACTCTTTATCCAAATGTTGCTGAACTACTTCTATTGCGTTGGTAATTACATCGCTCAATGCGACTATAAAGTTTCCTTCTTGGGCAATTTTGATGGCGTGCTCTATTGCATCGACTTCCAACGGAATTACTTCATAAATAACTTTCCTGTCAACTGATTGAATTCCTTGTACTATAAGATCTATTATTTCTTGCTCTTCTCTGCCGCGCAAATGTTTTTCTTGTCTGATTATGATATGGTTAAACATTCTTGCGGCTATCGTTGCGCATTCAATTATATCTTCGTCTCGTCGGTCGCCTACTCCCGCAATTATTCCAATTTTTTTACTTGCTTCAACACTTTCCAAGAAATCTTCTACGGCACGGTATCCTGATGGATTGTGGGCAAAATCAATCATTACTTTGAATTTCTTGAAATCAAAAATGTTCATTCTTCCTGGTGTTTGTGCAGCTCCGGGAATGAAGGTTGTCAGTGATAATTTAATATCAGCCAGTTTAAAACCGTATAAATATCCTGCAAGTGTCGCTGCTAAAGTATTGGCAATCATGAATTTTGCTTTTCCATTAAGTGTCAACGGAACGTGTGTCGCTCTTTCAACGCGCATTTTCCAATCTCCTTTTTTAATGGTGATAAACCCATTTTCGTAAATGGCCGCAATTCCGCCTTCTCTGCAATGTTCAACAATTACCGGATGATTTTCATCCATACTGAAAAATGCTACTCTGCAATCTAAATTTTTAGAAATATCTACACAATTCTCGTCTTCAGCATTCAAAACTGCCCAGCCTTTTTTACGGACGCTTTCTACAACAACGGATTTCACTCTCGCCAAATCTTTCAAGGTGTGAATATCTTTCAAGCCTAAATGATCTTCTTGAATATTGGTAATTATTCCAATATCACAACGGTTAAAACCTAATCCAGAACGCAAAATTCCGCCTCGTGCTGTTTCCAACACTGCAAATTCTACAGTTGGGTCTTTTAAAATGAATTCAGCGCTAAACGGGCCAGTTGTATCTCCTTTTTCAAGCATGTGATTTTGCACATAAATTCCATCTGAGGTCGTGAATCCGACTTTATAACCAATATTTTTTACAATGTGGGCCAATAATCTTGTTGTAGTCGTTTTTCCGTTTGTACCTGTAACTGCAATAATCGGAATGCGCGAAACTTTCCCTGGAGGATACAACATATCAATCACTGGTGCAGCCACGTTTCTCGGCAAACCTTCTGATGGCGCTAAATGCATTCTAAATCCTGGTGCTGCGTTTACTTCCAGCACTACTCCCCCATTTTCTTTTAAAGATTGTGTAAGATTATTTGCCATGATGTCAATTCCACAAACATCTAATCCTATAACTCTCGCAATGCGTTCCGCTAAAAAGATATTTTCTGGATGCATCATTTCTGTTACGTCTATTGATGTTCCGCCAGTACTTAAATTGGCAGTCGATTTTAGATAAATGATTTCTTCTTTCTTTGGAACGGTTTCTAAAGTATAATTTAAAACTTGTAATAAATCAGTAGTATCTCTGTCAACTGTAATTTGAGTTAATACATTTTCATGTCCATACCCTCTTCTCGGATCTTTATTTGTTATATCAATCAATTTTTGAATTGAATTTTTTCCATCACCAACAACATGTGCTGGCACTCGTTGCGCTGCTGCAACTACTATGTTGTCTATTACAAGTATTCTAAAATCATAACCTGTAACAAATTTCTCAACTATAACTCTTCGAGAATATTGTTTTGCGTATTCCAGTCCTTCAAGTGCATCTTCCCATTTAATAACGTTGATTGATGCGCCTTTTCCGTGATTTCCGTCCAATGGTTTAATTACAATCGGATATCCAATTTTTTTAATTGTTCTTTCTAAATCTTCTGCATCCACACAAATATCGCCATCTGCTACAGGAATGGAAGATGCCAACAACATTTTTTTGGTTTCCTCTTTGTCACAGGCAATATCTACCGCAATATTGCTGGTTTTACATGTAATTGTTGCCTGAAAACGCATTTGGTTAATTCCGTATCCTAACTGTACAAGTGAATTGGTTCCCAATCTAATCCATGGAATTCCTCTTGAAACTGCTTCTTCAACAATACTTCCAGTACTAGGTCCGAGTCGAACTTTTTCACGAATCTGACGCATTTCCATTATGTCGGCCTCCAAGTTGTATTTGGTTCCGTCTATCAATGCTTGTGCAATTCTAACGGAAGATTCTGCTGCAAAAATTCCAACTTTTTCTTCTAAATAACTAAACACAACATTGTAAATGCCAGGAGTTTTGGTTTCTCTAGTTCTTCCAAAGCCAGTATCCATACCAGCCAATGTTTGAATTTCTAAGGCGATGTGTTCAATAACGTGGCCCATCCATGTTCCTTTTTCAACTCTAAAGAAAAATCCTCCTCTTTCAGATTCAGAACAACGGTGCTCAATCATTGTGGGAAACATGGCTTCTAATCTTTTGCCAAATCCATCAATTTTGTTAGTGGGAAGTTCTTCTAATTCTTCCAAATCCAGGCGCATTTGAATAAGTTTTTTGCGTTGAACGCTCCAGATATTTGGCCCTCTCAGGGCTTGAATACTCAATATTTTCATCAATAATATAGTTTTAGCTTTATTTGCTTTGTCAGTACAACGTGAGCAAGATATATATTTATTTTTAATCTCATTTAAAAGTTAAAAAAAAAAATCGTAATTGTATGAAATAGAGGTATTTTCAAAAAAATGTTAATAAATACTAAAAAATAGTAATAACAAAGTGCTATTCCATGCCTGTTATCTGATTTATTTCAAATAATTTTGGCGCCTATGACTCCAAAAGGGAAATTAATGATCATCGGTGGTGCTATTTACAAAGGCAGTTTTACCGAATCGGAATTCGATATAAAAGTTGAGAACAACTTAAATTTATTTGAAACCGGAATTTTAAAACGGATAATCAATGAATCTAATTTTAAAGAAAAATCTCGAATTGTTGTAATTACCACTGCTTCAAAAATTCCAATTGTTGTTGGCGAAGAATACATGCGGGCTTTCAATTATTTGGGAGCAGAAAATGTGGAAGTTTTGCACATGGAAAAGAGAGAACATGCTTTGGATAATAAAAATTTCGAGCGTATTAAAAAAGCCGATGTAGTTATGTTTACTGGTGGTGATCAGTTGCGATTGACTTCTATTATTGGCGGAACTCCTATGCACGATTTAATTATTAATAAATATGTTGCAGAAGATTTCGTTTACGCCGGAACTTCTGCTGGTGCTGCTGCTGCTTCTAAAAGTATGATTTATCAAGGTACAAGTCATGAAGCTTTGTTGAAAGGCGAAGTTAAAATCACCAGCGGACTTGGGTTAATTGACGATGTGGTAATTGATACCCATTTTGTGCAACGAGGAAGAATTGGTCGTTTGTTTCAGGCTGTAGTTTGCAATCCTAAAACACTGGGAATTGGTTTAGGAGAAGATACGGGTTTGTTAATAACAGATGGAAACAAAATGGAAGCTCTTGGATCAGGATTGGTAATTTTGGTTGACGGACGTAAAATTGAAGATACAAATCTTACGCATGTCGAACTTGGTCAACCAATTTCTATTAAAAATTTGATAGTTCATGTTATGAGCAAAGGTGATTTTTATGATTTAAAGAAGCACGACATGTTAATTCATATGTTATAGTTTAGCTATTTAAATAATTGAAATTAAAACGATTAAAATATTATTTTGACAACCTTATAACAACAATATGAAATTAATAATTCACGGTGGATTTTTTAGTGAATCTTCAAAAAGCGATGTTACGAAACTGGCAAAACAAGAATCTCTAAAGAATATATTAACGAAATGCTATGCCTATCTTCAAGACCATTCGGCATTGGAAACAGTTGTGAAGGCGGTAGAAATGTTAGAAAACGATTTACTTTTCAATGCTGGAATAGGATCTCAGATTCAAAACGACGGAAAAATTCGCATGAGTGCCTCTATTATGGATGGCGAAACCAAGAAATTTAGTGGTGTTATAAATATTGAAGATGTTGAAAATCCGGTAAGAATTGCCGAAAAATTAATGGAATTTGACGACCGAGTTTTGGGAGCAGATGGCGCATTGAAATTTGCAAGAGCAAACAATTTTTCTGAATTTAATCCTGAAATTCCGCAGCGAAAAGAAGAATACGAATCCAAATTAGCTTCACAAGGATTAGGAACCGTAGGTTGCGTGGCCCTAGATAAAGATGGTAAAATTGCAGCTTCAACCTCAACAGGCGGAAAAGGATTTGAAATTCCTGGAAGAATCTCTGATTCGGCAACAATAGCCGGTAACTTTGCCAACGAATTTTGCGGCGTAAGTTGCACGGGAGTTGGCGAAGACATTGTAAGCGGCGCAGTTGCGGCAAAAATTGCCATTCGAGTTTCTGATGGATTTACAATAGAAAAAGCATTCGAAAAAACCTTCGCAGAACTTAAACCCTTCGACGGATTTGCAGGAGCAATAGCCATTGACAACAAAGGAAATATATTCCACCAAGATTCTCATCCTTCCATGTTTTACGGCAGTTTTGATGGGGAGGAGTTTGATATTTTTGGGTGATGATTAATTGTTGATTGTTAATTGTTGATTGTTGATTGTTAATGGCTAATGGTTTGCGGTCAAAAGTCAAAGATCAATATTTAATCCTTTAATTCAATTTCTGTATTTAATTTTTTTTTTAAACCGACTAGGGGTACTTTGTATTTCGAATGTCTTATTAATAATGGTGAACAAAAACAACGATTACTAATAGATGAAGGAATTTACAATAATCAATACTGCAATTATTGAAAAATTGTTTCGAGAGCACTATCAAGGGCTTAATCGTTATGCGTTTTCTATTCTTAAAGATCAGATAGAAGCTGAAGATGTTGTTCAGAAATTATTTGTGAATCTGTGGGAAAAACGCAAAGATTTAGAAATTTGGAAAGATGTAAAATCCTACCTCTATCGTTCTATCTATAATGCAAGTTTAAATGAATTAAAGAGAATAAAGCGGAATGCTGTGTTCGAAAAAGTAGAAAGAGATAACATCTTTTTAAGCGATTTGGATTCAAGTTCTAACGTAATGCATACCGAATTAGAAATATGCATTTCAAATGCCGTACAAACACTTCCTCCAAAATGTGAAGAGGTTTTTAAATTGAGTCGTTTCAAAGAACTTTCATACAAAGAAATTGCTGAACAACTGAATATTTCAATTAAAACGGTAGAAAATCATATGGGCAAAGCGCTCAAGTTGATGCGTACAGAGTTGGCGGAATATCTTCCAACGATAATAGTCACCATTTTATTAATGAAATGATGGTAAGAAACAAGGAAGAAATAGAAATTCTAATTGGTATTTTCTTAAAAGGAGAAGCCACACCACAACAAGCGATAGAACTTGAAGATTGGAGATTAGAAAGTCAGGAAAATGGTCAATTGTTTTATCAATTAGAAAAGGTATTTTCACTAACGCACAAAATCCCAATATTTATTCAACCAAACGTGGACAAGGCATGGGGAAATGTGGAAAATAATTTTAAGATTAATACACCGAAAAAAAGATACAAATACTTATTATACGCAGCTGCGGCAGTATTAGTGATTTTCTTTTTATACAACGGATTATATAATTCCAAAGAAGCATCTAAAAATGAAATTGTTGAAATACCTTTAATAGATTCAACAGATGTAAACCGAGTAATTTTAGCATCTAATGCAATAAAATCTTTTACGCTTGAAGATCAATCAATCGTTAATTTAGAATTGGGCAGTAAATTAATTTTAGATAAGAATTTTAATAAGAAAAATAGAATTGTAGAATTAGATGGTAGTGGAAAATTTACAGTAATTCATAATGATAGCAAACCATTTATTTTAAAGGTAAGTGGTTTAGAAGTATATGATATCGGAACTGTTTTTAGTATTAAAAACACACGAGATACGATAAAAGTTACGGTGGAAGAAGGAGAAGTTGAATTGCGTTTAAATGGAAATATTATTGCTGTAAAAGCAGGTGATAGTGCTTTTTACTTAGTAAGCAAACAAATAATTTCACTTTACAAAACTCCCGAAGAAAGAAAAGACCACACTTTTGTTTTTGACGGAACTACGTTGAAGGAAGTCGCCTCTATTTTAAGTAGTTTTTACAATCGAAAAATAGAAATAATGGATGCTAAAATTGCTGAATGTCCTTTAAGTGTAACGTTTAAAAATGAAAATTTAGCTACTATTTTAGACATCATTAAAGAACTGATGGATGTGAAAATAATTCATAAATCGGAAACAATTGGAATTTATGGAAAGGGTTGCAATTAGTATTTTTTTCATAGCTATATGTTCCTTATTTTCTTGGTCACAAGAAAATAATGTTTTACCTCCACTAGAACGTTCATTAAGTATAAAACTGGTAAGTAATTCTGCAAAAGAAGCATTAAAAATAATGGAAGATCAAGGCAAATTTTCTTTTGCTTTTAAAACCGATATAGTTGATAGTAGCCATAGATTATCTCGTACTTATCAAAACCAAACAACTAGAGAAATTTTAGACGATATTTTTCAAGGAGAGATAACTTACTCAAATAAAGGAAATTATATTTTACTTAAAAAAAGTCCGAAATTAAAGGTACAAGAAGTAATTATTGAAGGCTATGTTTTTGACTTAACTACAGGAGAAAAAATTACATATGCAACAATTTATGACACAGTTTCTTTTACATCCACAATTTCGAATGAATACGGACATTATTCGTTAAAATTGAGTAATCCTGAGGAAGCTTATTTGAATGTGAAAAAAATAGGCTATCGCGATACATCTTTGCGCATTGCAAAATCAGGAACTGAGATAATTTCTATTCGCCTTCAACCTTTGAATACAGATTCCCTCGTCTCTTATGATAAAGATTCATCGTATTCTTTATCAAAAATTAAAAATATTAAGTTTCTAAAAATATCTGATGAACGAAAAGCAAACATTCTAAATTTTAAAGATCAGCTAAAAACCAAATTGCAAGTTTCCTTGATTCCTTCAATTGGCACAAATGGACTATTGAGTTCATCGACAGCTGTAGATTATTCATTCAATATTTTCGGGGGAATTACTGGTGGCGTTCGGAAATTAGAAATTGGAGGTTTTTTTAATATTGATGTAGATTCGGTGCATTATTTCCAAATTGCCGGATTTCTAAATGCAGTTGGTGGTTACCAGCACGGTTTACAATTTGCAGGATTTACCAATCTCAATTATGATTCATTTAAAGGCGGACAATTTTCTGGATTTCTAAATTTTGTACGTAAAGATTTTCACGGAATACAAGCATCAGGATTTGGTAATGTGACTTTAGGAAAATTCAATGGAATTCAAGCTGCAGGATTTTTCAATGTAAACACTAATTCAAGTAGATTAATTCAATTAGCTGGTTTCTACAATTACGCCGGAAATAATTCAACTGGAATTCAAATAGCTGGTTTTATGAATTTTGCAGGTAAAAATTTCAAAGGTTCTCAATTGGCAGGATTCTTAAACTACACACGTAAAGATTTTAAAGGCATACAAGTGGCTGGGTTTTTAAACATTGCAAGTAATGTAAAAGGTTCACAGTTAAGTTTTATAAATATAAATGATACAATTTCGGGTATTCCAATTGGCTTTTTTAGTTATTCTAGAAAAGGATTACATCAAATAGAATTATCTACCAATGAGATTTTACCCTTACAATTGGCTTTTAAGACAGGAATTAATAGTTTTTATAACTCTTTCATTGGTGGCATTCGTACAAACAGAAATTCAGCACCAATTTGGGCATTTGGATATGGAATTGGAACTTCAGTAAGATTTTCTGATAAAAGTAGAATGTATTTTGATCTGCAGGCAATGAGTTTACAACAAAATAAATTTTCAGATGGCAATAATTTAGGCAAACTAACTATTTCATATCAGTACCAAATTAAGAAAAAGTTTGCAATTTCAGGCGGACCATCTTTCAATATTCTTTCAGTTAAAAACGCATCATTAACACCTGGAATTAAATTGGTTGGCATTACACCTTATTCGCTTTACTCCAATACATTCGCGAAGGATACCAACGTTCAAATGTGGATTGGTGGACACATTGCTCTTCGTCTTTTTTAAAAAAAAATTACATTTCAACTAGGGGTAAACGCAATCATGGTTGTCTATTAAAAAAGATATATATTTATGAATCACGTAGCAATTTATTTAACGTTTTTAATCAGTTTAATTTGTGCAAATTTCGGTTCTTCACAAATTGGAAATCAGGTTCTAAGAGGTACAGTTAAAGATCAAATCTCCGAAAGTCCAATACCGGGAGCAAAAATCATTGTAATAAATTCAGAACCGATATTAAGAGCGATTTCTGATGTGGATGGAGAATTTAGAATCACAGATGTCCCCGTAGGAAGACATGATATTTTAATTACTTTTTTGGGCTATGAAGATGTAGTGCTAAAAGGAGTGAGTTTAGATGCAGGTAAAGAGAAAGTATTGGTTGTAAATATGGTTGAGAAAATTTTAGATCAAGAGGAAGTAACAATCTCTGCGAAAAAAGACGGACCTATAAACGAAATGTCAGTTGTAAGTACTCAAACATTTTCGGTGGAAGAAACACAAAAATATGCTGCCTCCGTAAATGATCCGGCTCGTATGGCAACATCGTTTGCAGGGGTGGTAAGTACAGGAGGATTAAATAATGACATTTCCATCCGAGGAAATTCGCCACGTGGATTAGTCTGGAGAATGGAAGGAGTAGAAATACCGAATCCAAATCATTTTTCAGGGGTTGCAACTTCAGGAGGTGGAATTTCTATAATAAGTGCACAGTTGTTAGGAAATTCTGATTTCTCAACTGGAGCTTTTGCGGCAGAATATGGAAATGCTCTATCTGGAATTTTTGATTTGAATTTGCGCAAAGGGAACAATGAAAAGAGAGAATATACATTTCAAGCAGGAGTTTTAGGAATTGATGCAGCGATGGAAGGTCCATTTAAAAAAGGATATCGAGGATCTTATTTGGTTAATTACCGCTATTCAACTTTGGGAATTTTGAGCAATATTGTACCAATTGGAGATGCAGTTACGACCTTTCAAGATTTATCATTCAATATTTATTTGCCAACGAAAAAAATAGGAAACTTTGGGGTTTTTGGGTTCGGAGGATTGAGCAGTGAAATAAGCGAAGCAACATTAGACACCGCCGCTTGGGTTAATTCACCCTATCTGAAATATGAAGGAACATTTAAATCAAACACTGGTATGGTGGGCTTAAAACATATTTTAAGGATCGGTCAAAATGGAATTATAAAGACAAATCTTGCATTATCAGGATCAAACAATCTTGATTTTAGCGATAGTTTGAATTATTCTTTTAACAAATTTCGAATTTATAATGAAGAATTTATTCAATCTAGATTTACTGCATCTACAGTTTATTCACAGAAAATTTCAAGTAAAATCAACTATAAAACTGGTATTATTTTTAACCAAATTGGCTATGATTTCAAAGAACAATATTTAGCAGGTGGAGTTACGAATTCTGAGATAAAAGAAAATGGTTCCACCAATACTTTGCAAGGTTATTTTCAAATGTC
>JBBSUQ010000121.1:0-10018 GCA_038234235.1 Flavobacteriales bacterium | reverse complement strand
TTTTTAAATACAGATTTTGAATTTGCATGCTGTTTATTCCGAAAAGCTAAAATACAAATTTATTTCTTTACGCTATGCATATTTTTAACCGTGTAAGATTTTTTATTATCGTTTTTGATTGGGTAATTATAAACTCTTAAGCTACCTGTTTTTTTAAACTTCGGAATATTGAAGGTGAAATGATAGAATTTTAGTGGGAGTTGCTGCGGAAAATCTCCGGTGGCTGAGCGGAAAATCTTCGGTGGCTGAGCGAAGTCGAAGCCAAAGGATATTTTTAAGTTATTTCTATGGTTAATAAGAAAATTTCATTACCTTTGCACCCTTAAATTTAATATTAATTAATAACAAACGTATGAATTCTTACGAAACTGTTTTCATTTTAACTCCCGTTTTGTCTGATGATCAGGCAAAGGAAGCAGTGCAAAAATTCGAAGGCGAAATTAAGTCTTTGGGTGGTAAAGTTAAGCACTCTGAAAGTTGGGGATTGAAAAAATTGGCTTATCCAATTCAAAAAAAATCTACCGGTTTTTACTATTTAATCGAATTTCAAGCTGAAGGTTCTATCATTGGAGCACTTGAGTTGGCTTTCAAAAGAGATGAACGTGTAATGCGTTTCCTTTCTGTGAAAATGGAAAAAGATCATTTAGATTGGTCGGTAAAACGCAGATCTAGAATGGGAGAGAAAAAACAAGCTCCAGTTGAAGCTTAATTTTATTAACACAAAAAAAGACTTTTAAAATGGCACAAAACGATATTCGCTATTTAACGCCGATAAACATCGAGCTTAAAAAAGACAAATACTGTAGATTTAAAAAATCCGGTATCAAATTTATAGATTATAAAGATCCAGTTTTTCTTTTGAAATTATTGAACGAACAAGGTAAAATTCTTCCAAGAAGAATTACTGGAACATCGGCTAAATTTCAAAAAAGAGTTAACAAAGCTATCAAACGCGCAAGACACATCGCTGTGCTTCCTTACGTTGCAGATATGTTGAAATAATTTATTATAAACTAGGTTTAAAAAATATTTGAAATGGAAGTAATTCTTAAAAAAAACGTAGACAAATTAGGTTATACTAATGAATTGGTTACGGTAAAACCAGGTTATGGTCGTAACTTTTTAATTCCACAAGGTTATGCGGCTCTGGCAACAGCATCGGCTAAAAGAGCTCACGAGGAAATGATGAAGCAAAAAGCGCATAAAGAAACTAAGGTTTTAGCTGAAGCAGAAGCAACAGCAAGCAAATTGAGTGAAGTAAAACTTACTATTTATACCAAAGCAGGTGAAAATGGTAAAATATTTGGTTCAATTAATACTTTGCAATTATCTGAAGCTTTGAAAAAAGAAGGTTTTGATATTGATCGTAAATCATTAAAAATTAAAGACGAACCAATTCGTGAAGTTGGAACGTATGAAGCAGAAGCAAACTTGCACAAAGGTGTAAAACCTTCTTTCTCTTTCGAGATTGTTGGAGAGTAGTTTTTAGCTTTAAAATATTCTGCCCTCGTTTCTTTTTGATTCGAGGGTTTTTTATTTAATTTTGACCGATTCTATTTTTCGAATTCTATTTGCTAATTCTATTTCCGATTCAATTTTAAAAAGCCCGTAATTTATAATATGAAAATTTTAATATTTTTCTGTCTGTTTATCTGTCTTGCATCATGTGATTTGGGCATGAGAAAGAACAATGCAAATGAACATATTGTTGAACGCAAAAATGTTGTGAAATACGCAAAACATTTTGCAATTTATGATTACGATACCCTACAATTAATACATATTAAAGATCCAAATACAGGTAAAATAATGAAAAAATATTTTATATCTGAATCTTTGGTGTATAAGGATTACAAAAAATTACCAAATTTTTTAGATAAAATTATTACACTTAGCTCAACCAATATTGGAATGTTGAGTATTCTGGATATGGAAGATGCTATTTGCGGTGTAAGTGATAAAGATTATTTGTACAATGCAACCGTTAAAGAAAATATAGAATTAGGAAAAACAGTCGAACTTGGTGACGAAGCTACAATATCCACGGAAAGTATTTTTAAAACCAAAGCTCAACTTATATTTTTTAGTGGTTTTGGCAAAGAATTTCAAAACAGTGACATTTTAGAACAGCAAAATGTATTGAGCATACCAATTTATGACTGGGAAGAACACCACCCACTCGGAAAAGCAGAATGGATTGTTTTCTTTGGATATTTGTGTGGAAAAAAAGAAGAAGCAAAAGAATATTTTGATATGGTTACCAAACAATATTCAGATATATGTAAAATTCTAGAAGATGTGAAATCAACAGCGACTATCATGAGCGGAAATATGATTGGCGATGTATGGAACTGCCCTGGTGGAAAATCATACAGAGCAATGCTATTTAAAGATGCAAAATTAAAATATGCTTATTCCAAAACTGACGAAAGTGGCAGTCTTTCCTTACCATTTGAAAAAATATTGGAAGACAATGCTGAAGCTGATTTTTGGTTTAGTCCGGGTTTTAGTACTTTTACTGGTTTGAATGCGGCCAACGGTAACGCAGAACTATTCAAATCCTTTAAGGAACAAAATGTTTATTGTTATTCAGCAAACCAAGATAAATATTGGGAAATGGCAGCTTCAGAACCACATCATGTATTATTTGATTTTGTAAGTATTTGTCATCCTGGAATTTTGCCGGATCAAACAACTTATTTCTTTGATAAGCTCACGCCTTGATTTCCAAAAATCTAAAATTTGGAATAATTGCCATTTCAACATTAATCTTTTTATTTGTGTTGGATATTTCTCTGGGATATACCAACTACACACCTTCCGAAATTTTACATTTTTTAAACGGTTTTAAAAATAATCAAGATTACGTTATTATAACTGAATTGAGAATTCCTAGAGCAGTAATTGCGATTTTTGCAGGTGCTGGACTTTCAGTTTCAGGTTTGTTAATGCAAACATTATTTAACAATCCACTTGCCGGACCTTATGTTTTAGGGATAAATGCGGGTTCATCATTATTAGTAGCTTTAAGTTTACTTACAGGATTTACATTTTTCTCTAGTAATTTAGGATTGATTACCGCATCCATTCTTGGTGCATTTTTTATAGGTTTACTAATTCTATTTTTTGCTATGATGGTGCGATCATCAGTTTCTTTATTGATCATTGGGCTAATGATAGCCAGTTTTTGCACGGCAGTGGTTAGTATTTTGCAAAGTTATGCCAATGCTTCAGAATTAAAGATATTTACTCTTTGGAACATGGGAACGCTACAAAAAACAGCGCTAGAACATTTACCGATAATATGCATTGCTTTTATTTTAATTTCTATTTCTCTCATTTTTATATTGAAACCTTTAAACGCTCTGACTCTCGGTGAAAATAATGCTGAAAGATTGGGAATCTCTTTAAGAAAAACCAGGCTCTTTATTATTTTAATTGTCGCAGGATTTACAGGATTGGTAACAGCATATTGCGGTCCTATAGCATTTATTGGTTTGGCTGTTCCTAATTTGGTGAGAATAATGCTTAGAACTCAAAATCATAGAGAATTGATCCCAATGACAATGATTGTGGGAGCAGTTTTTTTAATGCTGTGTGATATACTTATAAAATCTTTAGAGCCGGTATTGGTAATTCCAATAAATGCCGTAACATCTTTACTTGGTGCGCCTTTCGTTGTATTTTTAATTTATAAAAGAAGAATATGATTGAATTCAGGAATACACAAATTGGATATGATAAAATTCTATTTGAAATTCCAAAATTGGATTTGGAACAAGGAAAATTATATGGTATTTTTGGAGCAAACGGTTCTGGAAAAAGCACTTTATTAAAAAATATTATTGGCGAAAATATTCCAATAAATGGAGAATTAAAAATTGACAAAATAGAAATTAGAGAAAGATCTCTGCCTGAAAGGGCCAAATTAATTTCTTTGGTACAAAGTCAGTTTTCTGGCGTTGCATTTATGACGGTTTTAGAATATTTAAAACTCGGAAGAATTCCTCATGTCTCGTTCAATGCACGGTTAAATTTACAGGATTTACAGAAGGTCGAAGAAGTTATTGAACTGTTTAATTTAGGTCCACTTTTAACAAAAATGACACAAGAAATTTCTGATGGAGAAAGACAATTGTGTAATATTGCAAAGTCGTTAATATCAGAATCACCTTATATTTTACTGGACGAACCCACTTCGTTTTTGGATTATCGCAACAAGGAAAAAGTTATTAATAAACTATTGGAAATTTCAATAAAATTTCAAAAATGTGTTGTAATGACCAATCATGATTTGGATATTATGTTGGAGCATGACATAGAAATATTATTAATTGATCCCGAAAGTAGGATTTTAAAAATTGTAGAAAATAAAAATAGAAACAAGGAATTTATATTGAATAAGGCATTTTTTGAATTATAATATTGTAGGAATCCGATAAATCGTGTCTCTATAGTATTATAATGGTTCATGTGACAACACTTTAAAAAACCCCTAAAACATTTCATTTTACACTATAAAATCATTCTAAAGTATGACAACATTTATCTTTTTTTGAAGGATTTTTGTAAAAATTTTAAAAATTCATTATGAAAAAAACTATAATCTATTTATTACTATGTCTTGTTCTTGTGGCTTGTGGCGCATCGGTTGACGGGGAGAAACAAAAATATGCAGAATACGAGCAGTATTCCGATATGATCATGAATAAGTATCCGCAATTTGCTTCGCAGGTTGAGCTTGAAAGAAATATGGCAGAGAAAAAATACAATGACGCCATTAAAGTAAAAGACGATGACAAAAAAATAGCTGCCCTTGAAAATGCAAACAGAGTATTTGAGAACGGATTTGTTGGAAATTACAAAAAATTTGAAACAGCCACTTATGATCTAGAAAATCAAATTAAAGAAACTGATAGACAAATTTCTGATAAAGATTTTACTCGAAAAACTTCACAATTAATAGATGATGCGAAAGAAACTTTAAAAGATTCTGAAAACCTTTTGAAAGATGCGACAACCGCTAATTCAGGATTGATATTGTCTTTAGAAAGAGAAATAAAAAATCTTAATGACGCCAAAGGTAACCTTGAAGCTCATGTTAAATCAATAAATGCTAAAAACACCAAAAAGAAGGATAAAAAAGATGAAAAAATTGACAATTCATCAGATGAACCTACTTTGGCCGATGAACCGGCTCAAATAAAATGCAAAAGATGTGGAACTATGCAGACGGCTGATAGCGAAACTTGCAGCAGTTGTGGAGCTCAAATTTAGAAAATATAAAATTTAAAAAAATGGGATTATTCAGCAGCCTTCGGGGCGAACTTATTGATATTATTGAATGGTTAAACGACAAAACCGGTACTTTGGTTCATCGCTTTGAAAGACACGATAATGAAATTAAAAACAATGCAAAATTAATTGTGAGAGAATCACAAGTTGCTGTTTTTGTTAATGAAGGAAAATTTGCAGATGTTTTTACTCCTGGAACATATACCCTTTCAACTCAGAATTTGCCTATTTTAAGTACTTTAAAAGGTTGGAAATATGGTTTTGATAGTCCGTTTAAAGCAGAAGTATATTTTGTGAACATGGCGAAAATTACGGATATGGGTTGGGGAACACCGCAACCAATTATGATGCGCGATCCGGATTTTGACATGGTTAAATTAAGAGCGACAGGAACTTATTGTTTCAAAATAGTTGAACCACAATTATTTATTACATCACTCTCTGGTACTGAAGGAAACTATACATCAGATCAAGTTGCAGATACTTTTAGAAATCAAATCATTCCGGGAATTTCAGATACTATTGCAAGCTCCAAAATTGGTGTAATGGATATTTCTAGTCATTATGACGAACTTTCTGAAGCTGGAGAATTAAAGCTTCAAACTCGATTTGATAAATATGGTGTTAAGATATTTGATTTCGTAATTGAAAGTGTCTCATTTCCAGATGATTTCGACCAAATACTGCGCAAGCGAGCTGAAATGAAAAATTACAATGTTAATTATCAAACATTACAGCAAGGTGAATCAATGGAAAATATTTCGAATAATCCGGGAGGTGGCGGTGTTGCTGGCGATATGATGGGAATGGGAATGGGATTTGGAATGGCGAATTCATTTGTAAATCAAAACCAAAATCAGAACCAAAATCAACAGCAAAATCAAGCTCCTCAAAATACGCAATCGGCACCCCCACCCTTGCCACAAACTATGAAAAAGTATCATGTTGTGTTGGAAGGTAATCAACGTGGACCGCTCAGTACGGATGAAATAAAAGGATTGATTCAAGCTGGAAATTTCACGCAAACTACAATGGTTTGGAAAGAAGGTTTGCCGCAGTGGCAAACAGCTAATACTATAGATGAAGTAAATGCATTATTTGGAAGTATTCCTCCTCCTTTGCCAATTTAAAAATACAATCAGTTGAGATGGGTAAGAACCTGTTTCAACTGATTTTTATCAGTTGAATCTTTATAGAAGAATTATTCAACATAAGTTCCAAACGACTTCAATCTTTTTAGCCAATAATCAGATTTTTCTATCTCAGTAACCATTATTCCTTTACTGGAACTTGCATGAATCATAACCAAAGGTTGACCCATTTCAGAAATAATCATTCCTACATGTGATATTCCGTTGCCACTGTCAAAGAAAACTAAATCTCCTTTTTGAACCTTCGATTGTTTGAGTTTTTGCGAACCCTCATATTGATCCACAGCCCTTCTGGAAATTTTTTTATCGAAATTTGCCATTATATATGACGTAAATCCGCTGCAATCAAATCCATTGGGTGAACTTCCGGCCCAGACATAAGGAACGCCCACATATTTCAATGCATAATTTACAATTTTATCCCGTTCAGAATTATTAGAATTTTTAGGTTCTTTGAATTCTGCAAGGTCTTGTTTTGGTACTTCTCCTTGTAAATCAATACTTGGTACTTTATCAAATAAATCTTCCAATACTTTTCGCAAAGATTCAAAAGCTTCTGTTTGATCTCTTCTTTTTAAATCCTCTGCCCTACTCGTTAAATCTTGTTTTAACATAGAAACTTCATACAAATGAGCATTAAAAATTTTAATGCCACTCGATGAATTTTTCACTTCTTGAAAAAGCACTCTTGCTATGTCATAAGCATCAGAGTTTCTTTTAAAATAATGTGTGTTTTCAGCTAATTGAAAAATGGCTAAACTTTTATAAAAAGTAGGTACTTTAGAATAATCATAATCTGGCTTGTCTAATAACTGATTGGCTTTTCTGTAAACTGTGCGGTAATGACCCTGTGAATAAAGGATTTCTAGTTTATCAAATTCCTTAACTTGAGCTTGAATTTCACTGCTGAACAGAAAAAAACCAATAAAAATTAATACTTTTTTAAACATAAGATTCAACATCTATGCTAAAATAACTCATTTTGGTATTAAAAAGTCAGTGAGTTAATATTAGTCTTGCACATGTTAATGTTGAGAACCTGAGGTCTTGCTTTTAAATACTAATTTAAATTTCCTTGCGTTTACAGTCTTAATGACTAATTTTAGAACTGTCATAATAAAAATATCAAACTCTATAAAATGATAAATAAAATTCTCCTATTCGCCTTTGCATTATTGTTTGGCGCTTCAAATCTCTCAGCTCAAGATACACCATTTGATATTTCTCAGAAAATTGCTGAAATATTAATTTACATTGACAAAGCTTATGTGGATGATGTTGACAATACAAAACTTGCTGACGAAGCTATAACAGCAATGTTAGAAAAACTTGATCCGCACAGTGTTTACATTCCTAAAAAGGAAGTTGAAGATGCCAACCAAAGAATTGACGGAAGTTTTGTAGGAATTGGTATTCGGTTTCAGATATTGAAAGATACTTTATTAGTTGTAACAACCATTCCTGGTGGACCGGCAGAAAAAGTTGGAGTTCAAGCTGGAGATAGAATTGTAATAATTGATTCTAAAAATGTAGCAGGAGTTGGAATTTCAAACACCGATGTAAGAGAAAAACTTATGGGTGAATTGGGATCGAAAGTAAAAGTTGGAATTAGTAGAAGAGCCTCTAAAAAACCTTTAGAATTTGTTATTACCAGAGACAATATACCTTTAAATTCAATTGATGCGAGTTACATGATTGCACCGAAAATTGGATATATAAAATTAAATAGTTTTTCACGTTCAACTACTGAAGAATTAGAAAAAGCCTTGAAAGAACTGAAAGCTCAAGGAATGGAAGATTTAATTTTCGATTTGCAAGGAAATGGTGGCGGACTTTTGGACCAAGCGCAAAAAGTAGCCGATCAATTTTTGTCAGGAACAAAGTTAATAGTTTACTCAGAAGGCAAACATCAACCTAAAGTTGAGTTAAAAGCTGGCGTGAGAAATAATTTTGAAAACGGGAGATTGATAATTTTAACTGATGAATACACAGCAAGTGCCAGCGAAATCGTTTCAGGAGCAATTCAAGATTGGGATAGAGGTTTAATAGTTGGCAGAAGAACTTACGGTAAAGGCTTGGTTCAAAGACCGATTGATCTTACAGATGGTTCTCAAATAAGACTAACCATTGCAAGATATTACACCCCAGCTGGTAGGTTTATCCAAAAACCTTATAATGATGTTGATGCTTACCGTAAAGATTTAATCAATCGTTATGAAAATGGAGAATTTATGAACTTAGATTCAATAAAGCTTCCAGATTCTTTAAAGCAGGAAACATTAATTACGAAAAGAACAGTTTATTCTGGTGGTGGAATTTTGCCAGACGTGTTCGTTCCTCTTGATACTTCAGAATATTCAGATTTGTATAAAAGTATTTCCAGAAGTGGTGCTATAAATTCATTTTCATTAGAGTATGTTGAAAAAAATAGAACAAGTATTCATGACAAATATCCTACTTTTGAAGATTACCTTAAAAACTTCAACATTGATAAAAAAATGATGGAAGAATTTAAAAAATATGTAATGAAAGATAATGAGGATATAAAATTTGAGGCTAAAGATTTGGCATTAAGTGAAAAATTATTAAAATTGCGGATAAAAGCCAATATTGCACAAGACATTTGGGGATATAATGAATTTTATAGAATTTACAACGATTCAAATGAAATTATCAATAAAGCCTTGGAAGTATTGCAAAATGGAGAATATAACAGTACAAAACTTGCTCAAAGAAATTAATTAAACATAGATAAAATTATAATGAAAAATTATTTATTAATATGCTCGGGTGCACTTTTGATCTTGGCCTGTAATCAGAAATCGGAAAATATAGAAAATGAAAACAGCGGATCAATGATTGAGGCTGAAGGTCAAAATTCAGAAGAAATAAAAGCCGAAAATGAAAGAATACTTCGCGAAGAAGCTGAAAAGAAAAAATATGAAGCAGAGAACGTTACTACTTTGAAATTTGACAAATTGGTTCATAATTTCGGTAAGGTTAAAGCTGATACCGATAATTTTACAACATTTAAAGTAACCAATACCGGCACAAAACCTTTAATAATTACAAATGTTGAAGCCAGTTGTGGTTGTACTACTCCAAAAAAACCAGAGAACCCTATTTTACCGGGACAATCAGATGTTATAGATGTTAAATTTCATCCGAATGCTGGTCAAGGTGAAGTTAAAAAAACAGTTACAGTGACAGCTAACACAGATCCTAAATTATCTGAATTGCAAATTACGGCCTCTGTTCAGGATTAGATTTTTTGATTCTTTTGTAATAGAAATTTTTAATAAAATCGACAGAATTTGGTTCGAGGTTGAAGATAAATACTGGTAAGCAGAAAGTTAGGAAGAAAAGTCCAAGTTTAAGGAATATTGAAAGTAATGGAGATGCTAAACCTAAATCTAGATATTCGAACAAAACTAAATTGGCTAAAAACAGACCAAAAACTTTTAAAATATTAAAATCCAAAGGTTGTAAATTTAATTTCACGTACACGTATACAGAACGTAAAATATTATAAAGAGCCAAGGCAATACAAGTAGAAATTGCGGCACCTACAA
>JBBSUQ010000120.1:0-10111 GCA_038234235.1 Flavobacteriales bacterium | reverse complement strand
GTCGTTTTAAAGTTAGATAAGCGACATTATTTTCAAGTTTGTATAAAATAGTCATTCAAATATAATTTTTGCGCTAAGATACCAAATCCATAATAGTTATTGAATAAGAAAAAGTATTTCATTTAAAAAAATAATCATTAATTTCTATAATTATTCAAAATCAATTATTTAAAAAAAATTATTTAATAAGCTCTTTGTAAATTGTTGCTTTTTTATTTTCTGTTTTCCAAACTTCAATGTATTCGTTTTTATTTTTGGGATTTAAATATCTCAATAATTTATCCAAAAAAGATGGATCGCATTTTTTGAATAAGTGCATGTTTGGATAAATCTTTCTATATAAATCTATGCGTTCCGTCAATTGTTTTTCGTCAAAAAAGAAAATATAATCGTACTCTATATTTTCGGCCAATTTAAGAGGACTGTTCGGATCCGTTCTTTCAGTCATATTCATATTCCAATTACCACTATAAAACAAAGGCAACATAGAAATTCTACCTGTAGCTGAACCTTCCATCAGAATAACTTCTTCCTTCGCATAAACATTATAAAGTGCATACATTGATTCTACCCTCGATTTTTTAGTATACATAGTAGAAGCAAAAAATAACAATGGAATATTTAGAACCCAAAATGCTATTATGGATATTCTCCAAATTTTAAATTTCAAACTGCTTTCCTTAATTAAATCATATCCCAAAACACCTAAAATTATAAAGAAGGGGAAAATACTCAATATAAATCGTTCTTGCCGATTGGGGTAAAATGTATGAAATAGTATAAAAAGCAATACTGGTATAAAAAGTAAAATATATTTTTTCCATGATTTCAAAAACCCAATGAAAAGTAAAATTCCCATGGGAAACAACATTAAGCCCATTAAAACCAAAATGTACATGAAATAATTTTCGTTTTTCAAGTATTCTTTACCCTCATTGAGATTATAAGTAACATAGGCTATAAATTCTGCAAAGGGATATCCCCAAATTAAGTAATCAACTAAACCTTGAGTAATTATAAACATCAATAAAATTCCAGAGCAGAATAAGAAAAAAGCTTTCCATTGATATCTGAAAAAATATACCGCCGCTAGCCCGATGGCAAAAACTCCTATTTGAAAACGGAATGATATTGCAACGCCTATAATTAATCCCGCATATAGAAAATCTCGGTTAGATCGATTTCGTAATAATATCCAAAATCCTATAATAAGAAAAGGTAGGGCGGCAGTTTCTACAAGATTTCTAACGGCAAGAAATGGCATAATCCAAAGCAAGGCTAGAAACCATCCAACTGTCTTCGCGTTTTTTACATTAGATAGTTTCTCAGTAATTTTAATACCATAAACAACTATTAACATTGAGAATAATGCATGAAGTAAGCGATTGAAAAACATTAAAACCATCGGATTTACAATTCCGAAAAATTTCATTATATAAAAATATAGAAAATTTAAGCCAACATACGTAAAGCTGTGTCCTTTAGGATTTCCAGAATTTTCAGGAGACCAAGGCAGCCAGTAATTATAATCTGATCCATTCGCCCAAGATGCCGATGCCTCGATAACCAAAAAATGATCGTCATGCATACCGTATCCAGGCGAAAATATCACTGCGATAATTCTAATGACTAGAGCAATTGCGATGATTAACTTATAATTTTGCCATTGTGATTTATCAAGCATTGGCAAAAATAACAATTTTTAATTATTTAATATTTTTCAAATCTCTTCAAAAATAATCCCGATTCCAAAACCTTCGTCATTTTTCAATATTTCGAAAGTTCCCTCCAACTGTTCAATTAAAGTGGTTATTATTTCCGCGCCCAATGATCCAATTACCGGAAACTCAGAATTATTTGGTAATCCTATTCCATTATCAACATATTCTAAATGGTATTTTTCTTCGATTTTAAAAAGTTTGACAGATATTTTTGCCTTTTCTTGATTTGGAAAAGCATGTTTAAATGAATTACTTACCAATTCACAAAGAATTAATCCCAAAGGTACGGCAGTGTCTATATTTAATATTGAATTTTGTGCATCAATCTCATATAAAAATTGATCATTATCTTGCCCATGTGTAACTTTTAAATTATGTATTAAATCTTGTAAATAATCTTTAAAATCTAAGGTCGCAAAATTTCTTTCTTGATATAATTTTTGATGGATTAATGAAATTGCAAAAATTCTTTCTCTACCTTCATTAATTGCTGCCACTGCTTTTTCATCAGTAATAGTTTTAGATTGTAGATTCAATAAACTGGAAATTATTTGCAAATTATTTTTTACTCGATGATGAATTTCTTTTAATAAAATTTCCTTTTCTTTTAAGGAATGATCAATCACCGCATTTTTAGCTTCTATCTCATCGTTTTGAATTTTTAATTTGGCATTATTTCTCTTTTGTACAATGTATGCGTAGAAAAGCGCTAAAACTATTATCAATAAAACAAGTCCCGAAAAAACAAATATGTAATAAATCCGCTGCGCTTTTATCTTTTTTATTTGGTATTCTTTTTCAATATTGGTCTGATTTATTTCATTTTCACGAGTTTTATATAAAAATTCAAATTCAGTATTGAGTAGAATATTATCTTCATCATTTATATGTGCTTTTAAACTATCACGGCGCTGTATATAAATATACGCACTGTCAATATTTTTTAAATCTCTAAAATAATCTTGCTTTATTGTAAAGTATTGTAATTTCTGAAAGTTATTTTTTTCGCCGTATAAATTGCTTTTGTTCAAATAAAATAGAGTAGAATCATATTGTTTATCAAATAATAAAGCTTCTGATAGGTTTAGTAAATTGGTAATAATTCCTTCATTGTCCTTAGACTTCAAATTATAATATAAAGCTTCATGAAATTTCATAAATGCTGAATCTATTTTATTCTGGAAAAAATAATTAACTGCAATGTTTGTTTGAATATTCGCCAATGAAGCATAGCTTTTAGTTTTGATCAAACATTCAACTGCTTTATTATATGCTTCTGTAGACTTTTCAAATTCTTGCCGAACAATATAGCTGTTTGCAAGGCTGTTATAATATTTAGCTAATTTGACACAGTTCCCTTTCGCATTTGAAATTAAGACTTTCCAAATCTGATTCTCTTTAACTATTTCGCCATCATATTGTAAAATATAAGCATTTAAATAAGTGAAATTTTCTATCATTTCATCGGATTTTAGCTTTTTGCTCACAACCAAACCTTGATTCACCAAAATTCGCATAATATTGTAGCGTTTGTGGTTTTTAAAATATTGGGCTTCAATATATATGTAGTCTAATTCACTTTTTTCATCGCCCGAAAGTCTTGCTATTTTCTTTAGTGAATCTAGATTTCTTAAATCTTCCGGTTTTAAAATGTGAATATTTTTCTCTAGATATTCGATAAACGCTTTGTGTGTTTGATTATTTGCCTTTGTTTGAGCTGTTAAATGTGAAGATATACAAAAGAGAATTGATACAAAAATAATTATTTTCAGACTTCTCAAGATTTATACGCATTAAGTAAACTTACAACTCTTCCTACAATTTCTTGTTTCAACAACGGTGGTTTTACCACTTCCAAATCGCCGCCATAGCTTAAGAAATCTCTTATTAATTCTTCGCTCAATAAAACATTCATTTCAAAGATAGATTTCTTTTTACCTTCTTTAATAATTTTTTGACTTGCATGGAAAGGTTGAGATTCAATGTATTTACTCGCAACATTGGATGCCTTGAATACAATTTTTTGAGGTAAATCGCTTCCAGCTGTAATTCCGGTGCTGTATTTAAAAAATTCTTGAGGATTAAATTCTATTTTTTCTTTGAACTGTTCTTCTTTTATATTTAAATTTTTAATTCTTTCCAGCGCATAAGTAATTAAACTGTTCTTGTCGAAATCTTGACAAATTACATACCATCTGTTTCTAAATTCTTTTAAAAATAATGGTAAAACTTTTCTTAATTTAGATTTTCCAGTTTGGAAACTTGCGTAATCAAATTCAGTGAGGTATTTATTTTTAATGGCCTCTAAAAGTGGTTGTAAGTATTCGTTTCCTAATGATTTTGTAGAAGATTCAAATTGAACATAATTTTCTAAATCTTGAGAATGACCGTTAAGTTGCAAATGATCTGATATTTTATCAACAGCACTGCCAAAATGCGAAAATAACGCAGATTCTTTAAATTGTGAAAGCGTATTTACAGCAAAATTTATGGCGAGCATATCATCTTGTGTTAAAGGCAAATTATTTATTGAAAATTCTGGATTTTCGTAATAATAACCCCTATATTTCTTACTGTATTTTATTGGAGCATCATGGTCCATTCGCATAGAAAACAAGTCTTTTTCTATAGTAGAATCACAAATATTTTCGCCTTCTGTATTTCCATAGAGTGCGTCTTCACATTCTTTTCTAAACACTTCTTTAGTTGGATACTGATTGTGCTTATTGCGCAATATCCTATCTATAACCCTGTACCGAAGTTGTGCATTTTTAATTTTAGACATTCAGACTTCTTATTTCCATAAAGATCAAAAATGCGAAAAATTTACCAAAAAACTATTCTATTTCTTCTAATTTTAAAATTGCATTGGTTCTTTGCCTGGTAATTTCGCAAAGTTGGTTATCGTTGAAAAGCACTTGACAATAAGTTGGAATCATCATTTGAATAATATTTTTCCATTCTTCGGTTTCCATATCCTCAGGAAAACATTTCTGCAATAAGTCCAGCATAATGCTCACAGAAGTGCTGGCTCCAGGAGACGCACCTAAAAGAGCTGCCAAAGATCCGTCGGCTGTCGCAATTATTTCTGTACCAAATTGCAATTCGCCTTTTCCATGTATATTTGGTTTAATTATTTGAACCCTTTGTCCTGCTTTTGTCAAGGTCCAATCTTCTGATTTGGCTTCAGGATAATATTTTTTTAGAGACTCAATTCTTTCATTCTGAGACTGTGTCACTTCTTTAATTAAATATTTTGTTAGTTCCATATTTTTAAATCCTGCAGAAATCAACGGCCAAATATTATGAGAATCTATAGAAAGGGGTAAGTCGAAATAAGATCCATTTTTAAGAAATTTAGTTGAAAAACCAGCATAAGGACCAAAAAGCAAAGTTTGTTTTCCATCAATAAATCTTGTATCCAAATGCGGAACCGACATAGGCGGCGAACCGACCTCTGCCAAGCCATAAACTTTGGCTTGGTGCCTTTCAATTATTTCTTGATTATGGCATTGTAAAAATTCACCACTCACAGGAAAACCACCATAACCAAATGCTTCTGGAATATTTGCTTTTTCTAGTAAACTTACTGCACCGCCTCCAGCTCCAATAAAAACAAAATCTGCAGTTACATGAAATTTATCGTGTTCGTGCATGCGTTTCATTTTAATATCCCAACGACCTTCTTCGTTAAGCTTCATATTTTCGACCTCAACTCCCAAATGAATTTCCACACCTTCCTTAGAGTTTAAATATGCTATCATTCCTGAAGTGAGGTCTCCAAAATTAACATCCGTTCCAGCCTCCATTCTTGTTGCAGCAATTTTTTCTTCAGGATTTCGGCCTTCAATTATAAGTGGAATCCATTTTTTTATTTGTTCTCTGTCTGTCGAAAACTCCATTTCTTTAAACAAGGAAAACTCTTGCATGGCTTCAAACCTTTTGCGCAAAAACTCTACATTTTCATCGCCCCAAACAAAACTCATGTGGTCAATATCATTTATAAAAGGAGTTTTAGATTGTATTAAATCATTCTCTACCAAATAAGCCCAAAATTGTTTAGAAATTTCAAAAGATTCAGCAATGTGTAGTGCTTTAGTTACATCTATTTCTCCATTTGCATTTAGAGGTGTATAGTTAAGCTCACAAAACGCCGAATGTCCGGTTCCTGCATTATTCCATGCATTGCTACTTTCTGCAGCAACCTTATCTAAGCGTTCATAAATTTCTATTTTAGCAAACGGCATGAGTTTTTTGAGGAATATACCAAGCGTAGCACTCATTATTCCCGCACCAATTAATATACATTTAAATTCGGGATTTTCTGAAGTATTTGACATCTTTTTTTTGCTTTTTTGAATGGTACAAATTTAGGGAAATGATGGGAGGTTAGAATGAAAATAAACTTTGTGATGCAATGTGTTATAAAATCTCATACTTTTTTTTAATCAGTCTATTATACTGATTTTTACATTAAAAAATTATGATGGAAAAAGATTTACAAAATAAAGCCGTGGTAGAATTATATATGAATGATATAAATTCCCAACAATTCTTTAAATTAATTGCACATATTGGTGATAGACAAATTAAGAATAATATGGCGTATGAAAAATATGGTAAATTGTCGGAATGGACATACCTTTATAATAGCATCAATATCAATGTAACTCAAAAACAAATTAAACTTTTCTTAGAATATTTAGTTAAATATTATGATAATTATTTGGTCAGAGTGGATGATAACTATGCTCTAAAAACTGCACTAAAACCGGATTTGAAAACTGAAGAAAATTTTAAATTCGAATATAATATTTTTATTGCATTAAACCACTATTCAACTCAAACAAATATTCCTGCTCCGCCTGCCCTGGTGTAGGAAACAACTCTTTTTCACAACCCAAAAAGTGTAAATCCATGATGGTAGAATAGCCCGATCTTGAATATATTTTTGAAACTTTTGACATAAAAAGGTCGTTTTCCACCCATTTCTGAAAATTCAATTTTTCCAGTTTTTCGTGTTCCGAATCCAAATTAAAGTTCCCTAAAAAATATACTTTATCGTATTGCGCAAAAAGAGCTTCCAGATTTATGTTTTTAATGAACTGCGCTGCATAAATTATCGGACCGCTAGCAATTACCGCACATGAATTTTCTTTCTCAATTTCGATTTTTTCAAACCGCGACTGCGGACCAATAAATATTGCTTTGACGTTTTTGGTTCTGCTAAGTTTCCCAGCAAACATATTGTTTTCGGTATCTGGAATCCACCAAAAGTCAAATTTCGATAAATAATTATTATGTAAAATTTGAAAAGGTCTTTGCCAAAATTTTAAAGGAAGATTAATTTGATGTGTTATAAAAATAGAAGTGATATTTTCATTAAAAAATCCATAACGATGATCAGAAATAATTATATCTATTGAAAACTTATCAATAAAATTTTTGGCCACACTTTTTTCAAGCTTGAGATTTTTGCGAAGTTTAAAAGTTGAATTTAAAATATCTTTCGCAAATTCTCCCTTTCCTTTAAATTGAAAATCATATCCTGGTAAATTCAAATAATTTATCTCTGGAAAATATTGTTTTAAAATTTCTTGCTGTTCTTCATTTCCAGCAAAATAAATTTTATTTTTATTTTTCAGCAGTAATCTTATAATTCCGATATCCCTTGTAAGATGACCGAATCCCCAATTAAGAGAAGCAATTAGAATATTTTTAGAATAAACTTCTTCTGGTTTCAAACTAATAATCAGTTATATATTCTTAGTTGATTTGCACTGTAAAAGGATGTACTGTATTGTCTTAAACCAAATTCAGAATTACTTAATGGTGCGCCATCGTAGAGTGAATAAGTACCTTCAGAACAAGCGTCATCCAACTGTAAAAAGTTATCTGTATTTGGAGTTAGCGGCGTTCCACAAGTTCCGTTTGGGTCGTTTGGAGACTGTCGGTCCCAAGCAACAAATTCATCTTGACTCTTGCGATATATAATAATTCCACGAGATCCACCGTTTGCAAAGGTGTACCCACCAACGTTCTGCAACTCGCTGTATGATGGCAATGAAATGTCTATTACGAAATCAGTTTTAACAAAAGGGACAGGATGTTGGCTATTATTCTTTTTGCACGATATGCCAAAAAATACAAACAGTCCTAAAAAAATAATTAATTTCATGCCGATAATAATTTATATAAGAAGTTACTTGAAAAATAACATTCGCACCAAAAATATGAAAGTAATAACGAAATTACTTCTTGCTTTAGTATTTATTTCATTTATTCATACTTCATGTGGAACGAAAAGTCCTGCTGACGGAGCAGCCACAGTGGAAGAAGCAGAAGCTCAGCTGGCAAACAAACGCAAGCAAGACGCCAAAACAGCAAAAAAAGCTAAGAAAAAATCAGAAAAACACTATTGGAGTTTGCAATCAAAAGCAGCAAAAAAATCTATTAAAAGAAACAAACGCCGACAAAAAAGAAAAGCGAAAGGTTTAGATTAAACTCATTTAAAACTAAAATAAACCTTCGATTAATTAAAAACTTCAAAATTTTAAAGAAAAATTCCATGAATAAATTAATACTATTTTTTACTCTCCTTACATTTTCAATTAAAATATTTGCCGAAGAAGGTATGCTTATCCCTTCACTTTTGGCTGCTTTTGAGTCGGATATGAAGGCAAAAGGCATGAAAATGTCTGTTGACGATATTTACAACGTAAACCACAGTAGTTTAAAAGATGCTGTTTTTCAATTTGGTGGTGGTTGTACTGCCGAGTTGGTGTCAGACAAAGGATTATTATTAACAAACCATCATTGCGGTTATTATTACATTCAAAGCCACTCAAGCATAGAAAAAGATTATTTAAAAAATGGATATTGGGCTAAAAATGCCAGTGAAGAATTAAAAAATCCGGGGTTAACTGCAATGAGAATTGTGAGAATTGAAGACGTAACAAAAGGAGTATTTTTTGGAACCGAAGGAATGGCTGATGGAATTGAAAAATTCAAAAAAATTAAAGCAAATATTGCAATTTTAGTTCTAGATGCTACAATGAACAATGGTTATACTGCCGAAATTAAAGAATTTAACTACGGAAATGATTATTACCTAATGGTGCAAGAAACTTTCAATGACATTCGTTTTGTGGGAACTCCGCCTAACTCGGTAGGTAAATTTGGTGGTGATACAGACAATTGGGTTTGGCCAAGACATACAGGCGATTTTTCTGTGTTTAGAATTTATACTGGAACTGATAACAAACCTGCCGATTTTTCATCAAGCAACATTCCTTACAAACCTTTACATTATTTGCCAATTTCTTTTAAAGACAGAAAAGTGGGAGATTTTACCTTGGTTTATGGCTTTCCTGGAACTACTGAGCAACACGTTGTATCTGACTATTTAAAATATATAATAGAAACTGAAAGGCCAGCAAGAATTAAGATGAGAGATTTGTCGCTTTCTGTAATTGATGCAGGTATGAAATCTTCAGATGAAATAAGAATAAAATACTCTTCGAAACAAGCAGGTATTGCCAATGGATGGAAAAAATGGATTGGTCAAATTGATGGACTTCGAAGATTGGATGCTGTTCAGAAAAAAACAGATTATGAGAAAAAATATACTGAAAAAGCATTCACTAAACCTGAATGGCAAAAATACCAAAACGTTGTAAGTGAAATGAATGTATTAACTAAAACCTTTATTTCTTATGATTTAGATTATGCCATGGGAGTTGAATATTTTTATGTGGGTCCGGAAATGTTTAAAATTATGCGAAACTTAGAAAAAGAAATGGGTGACTATGATTCTCTGAGCAAGACTACTGAAATTGAAAAAATAAAAACAAAGTGGACGCTGAATAATACAGGTTTTTTCAAAAACTTCGACGCTGGAATTGACAAAGAAATTTTTCGATTACAGACAAAAGAATATTTAACTTATTTACAAAAAACAAAAAATATAGATCTTATAAATTTTGATGCCGATAAAATTTACGATGAATCTATTTTTACAAATGAAAAAAGATTTAATGATTTCATTAATGCCAATTACGGTAAAAAGAAATTTAAGAAACGTGTTACCAATGATCCACTTTACAAATTTTATCTTGCAGTTTCTTCTTATTTCGACAGAGGTATCATTCTTCAAAGAAACCGCGAGCAAGCCAGAATGGAATCATTGCTAAAAACGTATGTTGAAGGAAAATATGTTATGTTCCCAAATGACAAACATTGGCCAGACGCTAACAGCACTTTAAGAGTAACATACGGACAGTTAGAAGGCTCAATACCGGCAGATGGTGTAGAATATACCGAACACACAACTACGGATGGCATAATTGCAAAATACAATTCTGGTAATCCAGATTTTGAGCTTTTGCCCG
>JBBSUQ010000119.1:0-10257 GCA_038234235.1 Flavobacteriales bacterium | reverse complement strand
TTTATGGTAGTTTTTATTGAATTTTTTTGCAATAAAATTTGTACCTTCAAAATAAATTCTTCCAAATCAAACGGTTTTGGGAGGTAATCATTTGCACCAGATTTGAGCCCTCCCACTCTGTCTATAGTTGTACCTTTTGCAGAAAGAATGATTATTGGAACACTAGAAACTTTCCGTATTGCTTTGCAAAGTTCCAAGCCATTCATGCCGGGCAACATTACGTCCATTACTATCAAATCGGTTTTAATGATTTTTTCCATATCATTAAAGGCGGTTAGTCCATTCATGTAAGACACAACATCATAACCTTCTAGTTCCAAATTAAATTGAATCATTTCTAGCAAGCTCTTTTCATCTTCTACAAGGCTAATCTTCATTTTTTATTTTAACAGAACTGGTATAACAGAATTAATATCTATTCGAATTACAAAAATACATTATTCGTTTTGATAGTAGTTAGATATGTCTGGAGGTTTTTAGCCAACCAATTTATAGATATCAACATTATTTGTCCTTACGGTATTTAAAGTCTAATTTTGCAACATCTAAATTTTTATAGCAGATATGAGTCACGAAAGAAGAATAAAAAGCGCCTTAATTTCAGTTTTCCATAAAGATGGATTGGAAGATATCGCATTAAAATTGAAAGAATTAGGAGTACAGATTTATTCTACTGGTGGAACTCAGGATTTTCTTGAAAGCCTCAATATTTCAGTGGAAAGGGTAGAAGATTTAACTTCTTATCCTTCAATTTTAGGTGGAAGGGTAAAAACTTTACATCCGAAAATTTTTGGTGGAATTTTAAACAGAAGATCTTTGCAAGAAGATCAAGATCAAATTGCAGAATATGATATTCCAGAAATTGACTTAGTAATAGTTGATTTGTATCCTTTTGAAAAAACGGTTGCATCTGGCGCAGAAGAAAAAGACATAGTAGAAAAAATTGACATTGGTGGAATTTCATTGATTCGTGCAGCTGCCAAAAACTTTGAAGATGTAATTATAGTTGCTCAACAATCAGATTACAGTGACTTTTTAAATATTTTAACTGAACAAAACGGAGAAACTTCAATAGATCAACGCAAAGATTTTAGCAGAAGAGCATTTCATGTTTCTTCTCATTACGACAGTGCTATTTTTAATTGGTTTGATAATAACGATAATACACATTTCAAACAAAGCATAAACCAAAAAAATATTTTAAGATATGGAGAAAATCCGCATCAAGAAGGTGTTTTTTACGGAGATATTGATGCAATATTTGATAAGTTACACGGCAAAGAATTGTCTTATAATAATCTTTTAGATGTAGATGCCGCAGTAAATTTAATGCAAGAATTTAAAGAAGATGAACCAACCTTTGCTATTTTAAAACACAACAATGCTTGCGGTTTGGCAACGCGCTCTTCACTTGTAGAAGCTTACAAAGATGCTTTAGCTGGAGATCCTGTAAGTGCTTTTGGAGGAATTCTTATTGCAAACTCAAAAATTGATAGTTCAACTGCAACATTGATTGATGAATTGTTTTGCGAAGTAGTTATTGCACCAGAATACGATTCTGAAGCTTTGGAAATTTTGAAAAACAAAAAGAACAGGGTTGTACTTCGCCAAAAAACATTTGAAATTCCTACTAAACAATACAGAACAATTTTGAATGGTGTTTTGGTTCAAGACCGAGATAATCACCAAGAAAAATTATCAGATTTGGAACACAAAACAAAAAAACAACCATCAGCTAAAGAAATAGAAGATTTATTATTTGCAAATAAATTGGTGAAACACACAAAATCGAATACAATAGTTTTAGCAAAAAACAAGCAACTTTTAGCGAGTGGAACTGGGCAAACATCGAGGGTTGATGCACTGTCGCAAGCCATTCACAAAGCAAAAAGTTTTAAATTCGATTTACATGGTGCTGTAATGGCTTCTGATGCGTTTTTTCCATTTCCAGACTGCGTGGAAATAGCAGGAAATGAGGGTATTAAAACAGTAATTCAACCGGGAGGATCTATTAAAGACCAGTTATCTATTGATTACTGCGATGCGAACAATATTTCAATGAGTTTTACGGGTATTAGACATTTTAAGCATTAAATTGAACTTTTTTGTTGATAATTGAAACAAAAACCGCAATTTTACGAATATAAATAGGAAAGTAATTATTTACTACTAGCAAGGGAGTATAAAATAAAATGGGATTATTCAGTTTTTTAACGCAAGAAATTGCGATAGATTTAGGTACGGCAAATACGCTTATCATCATGAATGATAAAGTGGTTGTGGATGAGCCGTCCATTGTAGCCAGAGACATTCAAACCGGTAAAATTGTCGCCATCGGTAAGAAGGCGCAACAGATGCATGGTAAAACGCACAAACTTATTGAAACCGTTAGGCCATTGAAAGATGGTGTAATTGCCGATTTCCAAAGTGCAGAGCAAATGATTCGTGGAATGATTAAAATGATTAATCCGGGTCGAAGGTTGTTTAATCCAGCTTTAAGAATGGTTATTTGTATTCCTTCTGGAATTACTGAGGTGGAAAAAAGAGCCGTTCGAGATTCAGCAGAACACGCGGGTGCAAAGGAAGTATATCTTATTCACGAACCAATGGCAGCAGCTATCGGAATTGGCATTGATGTTGAAGAACCAATGGGAAATATGATTATTGACATAGGCGGTGGTACATCTGAAATTGCTGTAATTGCACTTGGAGGTATTGTTTGCGATAAGTCAATAAGAATTGCAGGTGATGATTTTACCGCAGATATTGAAGAATACATGCGCCGTCAACACAACATATTAGTTGGTGAGCGAACAGCAGAAGAAATAAAAATTGAAGTTGGTGCTGCTTTACCAGAACTTGACAATCCTCCACCAGATTTTGCTGTGAGAGGTAGAGATTTAATGACAGGAATTCCTAAAGAAATAATTGTTACATACTCTGAAGTCGCACATGCTTTAGATAAAACAATTTCTAAAATTGAAGAAGCAATTCTTAGTGCATTAGAAATGACCCCGCCAGAATTATCTGCTGATATTTACAAAACAGGTATTTATTTAGCTGGTGGTGGATCTATGTTAAGAGGTTTAGACAAAAGAATTTCGGCTAAAACCAAATTACCAGTACACATTGCAGAAGATCCATTGAGAGCGGTTGCAAGAGGGACAAGTATCGCGCTTAAAAACATAGATAAATTCCAATTCCTAATTAAAGATTAATTTTTCCAAAAGTCCGTGATTTTGTCAATGGACTTTGTTAATTTTGTGCATGCGCAATTTATTTGCATTTTTTCGACGTTTTCAAGTATTTTTAGTTTTCGCGGGCTTACAAATTTTCTGTTTGTCTTGGTATTTTACTTCCCTTAATTTTCCGCATTCACAATTTTTAAGTACAGCTTCTGTTGTAAACGGAAAGATATTAGAAACCCGAAATTCTTTTACTAAATATTGGAATTTAGACGGCAACAATAAAAATCTACAGCGCGAGAACATTAGTTTGCGCAACCATCAGCCTCTTAGTTTTGTAAGGTTGCAAAATCAGCAATTTAAAATAGACGATACTTTATACCAACAACAATATCAATACATCTCTGCTCGAGTAATTCACAGCACTGTAAACAAACAAAATAATTTTTTCACACTAGATATTGGTAAATCGCAAAATATTAAACCCGGCATGGGAGTTTTTACAGATAATGGTATTGTTGGAGTAATTTATAGTGTTTCTAAACATTACAGTCTTGTTAGAAGTTTACTAACTGAAAATATAAATGTAGATGTCAACATTGAAGAAAGTGGAGCATTTGGTTTGTTAAAATGGGATGGTAAAAATCCAAGAAGAGGTTTTATAACAGGAATTTCGAACGACATGGATGTCAAAAAGTGGTCTAAGGTTACTACTCGAGGCGGATCTGGAATTTTTCCGAGAGGATTGAATGTAGGAAAAATAGAAACTATAGAAACTGTTGAAGGCAAACCAATTTGGAAGATTGTAGTGCTTTTTGGTGAAGATTTCCGTAAAACACAAAATGTTTATGTGGTTCGAAATTTATTTCTGGAAGAACAACAAAAATTAGAATTAAAACCCGGTCAAGAATAATGAATGGCATTGTTGGAAATATTATACAATTTTTTCTGCTGATTGCGGCTCAAGTTTTGGTTTTCAATAATATTGAATTAGGCTTTGGAATCATGCCAATGGTTTATCCACTTTTTATTATGTTTTTGCCAATTAAAATCAATATTTATATTTTACTCATTCTTTCATTTGCACTCGGTCTTTCTATTGATAGCTTTTCAGATACTTTTGGTATTCATGCATCCGCCATGTTAATTATGGCCTATTTCCGACCAATCATACTTAAAACATTTGAACCCAGAGACGGTTATGAAATGGTTGAATCTATGAATACATACACAATGGGGTTTAAATGGTTTGTTTCCGCTTTTGGTGTACTATTGTTAATTCACCATACATGGTTTTTCATTTTTGAAATATTTAATATTAGAGAAATATTTTTTATTCTTCAAAAAACAATTCTTAGTACAGTTTTTTCGTTTATTCTCTGTATACTTATTCAGTTTATATTCATTTCCCGTAGAAAAGCAAGGTGAATCTTCAAAGTCGAAAATATGTAATTGTTACGTTTATTGTGTTGGTTACTATAATCTACACAATAAAACTGTTTTATATGCAGGTAATAGATGATACCTGGAAGCTCCGTGCGGCCGAAATCGCTGAAAAACGATTGGAAATAACCCCACCACGAGCCATAGTTTATGATAGAAATGGTAGAAAAGTAGTAGCCAACAGAACTTACTACAACCTCATGATGACCGAAGATCTAATTGTAGACTTCGATACCGTTAAATTTGCAAAACTTATTGACTGGACACCTAAAATGGTGAAAGACCGCATTAAAGAAATAAAATTCAAAGAAGGATTTGACAAAGATCCTGAAACTGGCAAACGAACTAAACCGCGTTATAGAAAAAGTCGTTCTTATCCTTTCTTGAAAGAGTTAACAATGGATGAAGTAAGTAAAATTGCTCCTCATTTAGCACAATTTGAAGGTTTTAAGGAAGAAGTAACTTCTATGCGTACCTATCCATATTCTAGTGCGGCAAATATTTTGGGTTATCTTACTGAAGTAAATTCAAATGAGGTGGATGAAGATCCATTTTATCGCAATGGTAATAATATAGGAAGAACTGGTATTGAGAAATTTTACGAAAAACAATTTAGAGGAAGAAAAGGTATTAAATACGTTATTCGTTCGGCAAATATGGATGACATTGGTTCTTATGCCGATGGAATTTACGACACCATAGCCAAGCAAGCTCCAGCAATAAAATTAGGAGTAGATATTGAACTGCAAGCCTATGGCGAATTGCTCATGCAAAATAAAATAGGGTGTATTGTAGCTATTGAACCTGAAACGGGGGAAATTTTAGCCATGATATCGGCTCCCACTTTTGACCCTAATTTATTAATAGGAAATAGAAGTATTGCTAAAAATTATCCTGTTTTATTAAATGATCCTAACAAACCTTTATTCCCAAGACCACTGGCATCAGAATATCCTCCAGGATCAATTTTTAAATTGTTGCAATCATTAATAGGAATGCAAGAAGGTGTAATTACTCCAGAAACTGGATTTCCGTGTACAAAAAGTTTGGTAGGTTGTCACAATCATCCAACAGCAACCAATGTAGAAAAAGCAGTGCAATATTCTTGTAATCCTTATTTTTATTATGCCACCAGAAAAATTATTCAACAAGGCAAGTTTAACAGTCAGTTTAAAGATGCGGAATATGGCTTAGGTATTTGGGCAAAATACATGCACAGTTTTGGTTTAGGAGAAAAATTTGATACCGATATTTTTGGAATGAGGCCTGGTTTAATTCCTGATCCGGCTTATTATGACAAAAGATACGGTCACAACAGATGGGCATTTTCAACAATATATTCCATTGCAATTGGTCAGGGAGAAGTAGGTTTAACTCCTCTTCAAATGGCAAATGTTTGTACAATAATTGCCAACAGAGGATTTTATTACACACCTCATTTCGTTAAATCAATAGGAGATGATGGACCTTTGGATCAGTTTAAGAAAAAGCATTTCACAATGGTAGATGCCAAATGGTTTGAACCTGTAGTTGAAGGTATGCGAAAAGTTGTAAATGAATCTGGAGGAACAGGTAAAGGAGCGCGACTGAAAGATATTATTGTTTGCGGGAAAACGGGTACAGTTCAAAATCCGGCAGGTAAAGACCACTCTGTATTTTTATCATTTGCCCCAATGAACAATCCAAAAATTGCATTGGCAGTGTTTATTGAAAATGCAGGTTTTGGTGGAACTTGGGCAGCACCAACAGCCAGTTTAATAATAGAGAAATACTTAACAGGTAAAATTGAAGACAAGGCCAAAGAAAAACGGATAATGGAAGCTAAACTTTCAAACATTCAATGAGGTCTAACGAAAAATTGACTTCCAACATTGATTGGACATTGCTCATTTGCTACATGCTTTTGTTAACCATTGGAATCGCGACAGTTTATTCGGTTGCATACAATGAAAATCACCCTAGTATCTTTGATTTTTCGCAAAAATACGGAAAGCAAATAGCATGGCTTAGTGTCGCAACTTTTTTAGGGTTTTTAGTTTTTCTTATTGATTCGCAGATTTATAAAAAGTTTTCTTTAATCATTTATTTTATCTGCATTTTCTTATTAGTGTTAGTACTTTTTATGCCAGCAATTAATGGCGCGCACGCTTGGTTAGGTTTTGGAAGTTTAGGTATACAACCAGCGGAATTTGCGAAAATTGGTACCGCAGTGTTATTGGCGAGGTATATTACAGAAATTAATGTAAAAATTCAAACAGTGAGATCCGTGTTAATCGCAAATGCGATAATTATGGTACCAATGGCTTTGGTTTTAATGCAACCCGATGCTGGAACTTTCGTGGTTTTTACTTCTTTTCTTTTTGTAATGTATAGAGAGGGAATTACTTACGATCCTATAGTTTTAAAGTTGGTGAACTTATTGCCCGGTGTAAAATTCAAAGAAACTTGGTTTGGTACTCAATTTATTCCTGTAATTTTTGTCTTGGTACTTTTGAGCGTTATTACCCTATTGGTTAGTGGAAATGAGAATTCTACTTTCGGGTTTTTCGGCCAGCAATTGCCAGGTTTATATATGATTCTTTTCGTTCTTTTTTGTTTATCTGTAGTATCATTTTTAGCAATGCGTTTTGTTATTGGTAGGGCCAACAGGCGCAGTGCTATAGTTATCTCCATTTTCATTTTTCTAATTTCAAGTGGAATTTCGTTGGCTGTGCATTTTGGTTTTAGCTCATTGGCCACGCATCAAAAACAACGTATTGAATTATTTTTAGGCTTAAAAGAAGATCCAGACAGAGAAGATTACAACCGAAACAGAGCAATGGCAGCAGTTGGTTCTGGTGGATTTTTAGGTAAAGGATACAAGCAAGCATCATTATCATCCGTTGAAAGCAATCACGTTCCAGAAAGTGAAACAGATTTTATATTCACTTCATTTGCTGAAGAATGGGGATTTGCCGGAAGTTTGGTTTTGGTTGCCTTATACTTCATCATGCTCATGCGTGTCATAACCATTGCGGAGCGGCAAAAATCGACCTTTAATCGAGTCTACGCATATTGTGTCGCCATGATAGTCTTCTACCACTTCGCCGTCAATATTGGTATGAACATAGGTTTTGCTCCAGTTATTGGTATTCCGCTTCCTTTTTTATCCTACGGAGGTTCTAGTACTATGTCTTTCTCAATATTTATTTTTATTTTGTTGAAGTTGGACAGCCAGAGAAATCAGGGGTTGTTTTAGTTGTTGTGGGTTGTTTTAGAATTTGGGGTTTCAAATAATAAACGATTCTGAATTTGCCATATTGAATAATTTGATGGATAAATTTCAGAAAAGATTAGGAATACGTTTCTGAATAATAAATTTATGGCTATTGAAAAATATTAATTTTTTGAGAAACGATAAATTAAATTCGCGTTTTGCGAAGTAATTCTTATCTTTTTAAAGTGAATTAACACAAGATGTAATGAAAATTAGGATTATTTCTAAAGAAGCCATTTGGAATTACTGTAAGGATAATGCTAGCTCAATTCCTAGTTTTCATGTTTTTTTAAATAGGTTAGAAAACTGCAATTGGAATGATTTAAATGAAATAAAACTAGATTTCCCTAAAATGAGTTTAGTGAAAGATTGTGAAAATTAGAAAATGGGTATTATATTCTTGATTTAATAATTGAAGATTACCATCAGAAGCAGAAAAATCCATTCGAACTTTTAACTCCTGTAGATTTATTGAAAGCTTTAATGGAAGAAAATGCTTATTCTGGCTACAAACTATCTAAAGATTTGGGTATTTCTCAATCAGTCATTTCAGATATTATAAATTATAAAAGAGGATTTAGTAAAGATTTAATTAGAAAACTATCTGCCAAATTTGGTGTTGGCCAAGCGTCATTTTTAAAGCAATATGAGTTGATTGGTAAAGATTCTAATGTTGCATGATATTGTTTACAGAATTAAATGATAAATATTTATGCTTAAAAAGTTAATTTTAATCATTTCCTTATTAATTCTTACTCTATTTTTACTTATCAAATTTACTATCTTTTATATCTAATAATACCATCATGGCCATTTGTATATTTGGCTATTGCATTTTTTTAGATAATAATCTAAATTCCAGCAAAAGAGCATATTTCAACGTAATAATAAGAAAAATTGCTATAAAAACCAAGCACATCAATTTGCAATTGGTATTCTGCAATTTGCAAATTCACACCCAACAAATAAACAACTGCACCCAAAATTTCAATTGTTCGGGCATAATCACTAATTTTACATTAAAATCTATCAGCATGAAAGATAACAATGTCAGTAAAAAAGATAACAAAGTCACAGAAATAGATACTTCTAGCAAAAAGAAATTTACTATAGTTTTCTACCTCATTGCCTTTATTCCAATGCTGATTATTACTTGCCTCCTGATTTTTCAATCGGATGATGACATGCCTTCTGTAGAAATGTTGGAACATCCACCAGAAATGTTAGCCTCTGTTATTCTTGCTGGTGATGGCGAAACTGAACTTGGAAGATATTGGAAGGTAAACAGAACATCTATAACTTATGATAAGGTTTCGCCCTATATGATTGATGCGCTTATTTCTACGGAAGATGAACGTTTTCTAGAACATTCTGGTGTTGATTTTAAAGGTCTTACCCGCGCTGTAGTTTATATGGGAAAAGCTGGCGGGGCATCTACTATAACACAACAACTTGCAAAACAACTTTTTACATTAAAACAACGAGAAGATAATATTGAAGCAAAAGCCAATGGCAAAGAACTTCCGGGTTCTAACAGAGGCAAAATGGGAAGACTTATACATAGGGTAAATGAAAAAGCCCAAGAAAATATTATTGCAACCCGATTGGAAAAAAGATATACCAAAGAGGAAATTATTACAATGTATCTCAACCAATTCGACTTTTTGTACAATGCTGTGGGTATTTCAAATGCAGCCAAAGTATATTTTGACAAAGAAGCAAAAAACCTTGACATGAATGAAGCAGCAATGCTGGTGGGAATGTGTAAAAATCCTTCTTTGTACAATCCGCATACTTACAAGATTAAAAATTACAGAGTATCAATTGCTACTGTTAAAAAAGTAACTCCTAGCGCAGTTAGCATGGATGAAATAAACCAAGCACGTAGCAAAGATAGCACTAGAGCCATTGAAAGACGAAATCAAGTACTTTACCAATGGTTGAGAAACAGTAATAAAGACAGAGAGGGTTTAAGAAATAAAATAACCAAAGTGCAATATGATAGTTTAAAGGTTTTACCAATTATCACTCATTATCAGGCAGTTGATCATAAAAAAGGTATAGCTCCTTATTTTAGAGAAACTTTAAGAAAAGATGTTACGGCAATTTTGGATGAAAAAGATGAAAATGGCAATTTAAAAATTAAAAAAGCCAATGGTGAATCTTATAATATATACAGAGATGGTTTAAAAATATACACAACTATTGATGTTAAATTACAACAATATGCTGAGTGGGCTGTGCAAGAACATTTGAAAAAAGAATTGCAGTCAGCATTTGACAAACAAAATAAAAGTTTAAAATATTATCCTTAAAAGTGAAAATGAGTTTTGGTTTTACATCAATTGATTATAATAAGAATTTACGAGTGTT
>JBBSUQ010000118.1:0-10283 GCA_038234235.1 Flavobacteriales bacterium | reverse complement strand
TCCGTTGCTGATTTAGAAATATCTTTTCCTATTCTGGAATATTCAAGCAAATCAAAAATACGATTTGACATCCGTTCGGCACCACCTGAAATTAAGCTTATGTATTTATTTGTTTCTTCGTCGTGATTATTCTCTAATTTTCTCGCCAAGAGATTCGTGAAGTTTGAAATAGTTCTTAGTGGTTCCTGCAAATCGTGTGAAGCGGCATAAGCAAACTGCGCCAATTCTTTATTTTTTATTTCTAATTCTATATTGTATTCATTTAGTTTATTCTCTGCATTTTTCTGCTCTGTTACATCTTGACCGGTACCTGTCATTCTAATAATTTCTTCTTCATCGTTTAAAAAAATCTTTCCTCGCCCATTTATAGTACGTTCTTCTCCATTTGGCAAAACCAGTCGGTGATACACATCAAAAGGCTGATGGTCTTGGTATGCTTTCTGCACTATACCGTTCAAAAATTCTCGATCTTCTGGATGAATACAGTTCAAATAATTTTCATAATTGGCTTCAAAATTTTCTTTTTCCACTCCAAAAATTCTATAAAGTTCGTCCGACCAAACTAAGGTATTATCAACAATGTTCCATTCCCAACTGCCTACGTGAGTCAAGTACTGAGCGTCTTTCAGTTTGGCTTCGCTACTATTTAATTGTTGCAAATGAAATTCAAGCTCTTCACTCATTGTGTTTAATCCCACAGCAATTGCATCTAACTCATCACCTCTATCACTTATTGTAAGCTTTTCAGAAAAATCAAACTGTGTGGTTTTAATAAGCGCGTCCATTATATCCAAAGTTCGCTTATCATGTTCTTGGATGTAATTTATTCTGAATTCTAACTCTTCATTGGATTGTTTTTCCTTTTGAACACTATCCGAAAGTTCCGCAGTCATTTCATTGAAAGCCATTGCTAGCTGGCCTATTTCATCATTTGAAAAAACTTGGGCTCTCACATTAAAATCTTTAAGCGCAATACTTTTTGAGGCATTGGTAATTTCTCTTAGACCTTTTGTTATTCCTTTTACAACAAAATACGTGAGTAACAAACCACTTAGTTCTACAGTTAAAGCAATGGCAAGCAACAATTTCAAAATAATGTTTTCTAACCATCTTGCGCCTTCTCCCAATGTATATGAAAAATCATTTTCTAATATTGTCAGTTTTTTATTTATTGGCTCAATTTCACTTATTATTTCATCCAAATAAAATTGAGAGGTGGAAGATGTAATTGTTTGAGTGGTTGGATTTGCAATTTCTGCGTGTAATTTTTCGGCTATCGGAATTAATTGCGCAATAACGGAATCGGCTTCCGACCAAATATTTATTGATTCATTAATATACGATACGTTTTTAAATCTAGTGAAAAGTTTTATCATGCCATCAATATCTTCAGGATGATTGCCACCCTCAATTAATCCTTGTCGCGCAAGGTCGAGATTAGGATTATTCTTTAATAATTCCAACAATGTTTTGTGGTGACCTAATGGCACCTTCATGAAATCATAAAATGCTTTTTCATCTTCCCCCTCATGGGATTGGGAATATTTTCTCAAACTATAAATGGCATCTTTTTGTGATTTAGACCATAAACCTTCTGCTCCAACGAACGCTCTAACGGATGAAAGTGTATGAACAGAAAAATAAAGGGTTCCTAATTCAACAACGATCAGAACAGCCATTATGCCTACAACAGAATATAGTTTCTTGGCAACAGACAGATTTTTAAACCATTTAAAAAGAGAAATTTTGGCCATGCAGATTAAATCTTATAAATATTGTTTCAACCATTCTTTGGCCTCGTTTTCATCTGTAAACATTTTTACAGGATAAGGTTGTTTTTTTATACTGAAAAATAGATTTGCAGCCATTTTTCCAACAGCTGAGCGAGAAATTACAGCAACAGCTTTTGCAATTTCTGGCATAACTTCGGCCGCATAATCACGCATTTCTTTGTTTGCCGGAGGAGAATCTGTGCTATCAGAAAGCATACAAACTTGTTTGCCACCAGTGAACTTTCTAAAATCTACCATCGTTATTTTTGCATCTTCAACCGTTTGTTGAGGAACCTTTTTAGCAACAGAACATAAAATTCCAAATTCATCAAACCACATGGTGGATGTTGGAAAATCAATCAATTCAGCATCATGTGGAGGAACCATATTATAATAGTTTTGTGTTTGCTAAAATTAATATATATATTCTTTTTGAATCTTTTTAATACTTTGTTTATAATATTTTAACATTATAAATGGATTATTTCACACAAAAATTGGGTGGAGAGATTGTAGTTTTGGTTTGATATTTTGGGTAACATTAGTAGTGAAAATGAATTGATTTAAAAATTCTTAAAATTTCATTCGATTCAAACTATTCTGGAATCCACCCTTGTTCAAACTTGTCGAGTATAGCTTCTAATTCTAGACTTCTGTCAACTCCATTAATATTTGTACATATTATTGTTATTTTATCTAAGTCAGCTGTTTCTGGTAAGCACGTTGCAAAAATACAGTCCCAAAATGTGTTAGCAATTGTTTCATCATTATGCCAGGTAGTCATTACCGATATAGGATTATGTTCTTCAATGACTTCCATGTGAGTAACAATTTCGTCAAATATATCATGAAGTTTTTCTCCAAATTTACCATGTCCTTTGAATTCCAAAATTCCATTGTCGATTGAATATCTAACGAATTCTTCAAATTTCTCATTATTTGGGTCAAAGTCAGACGTTGCAAGACATACCCAATCTTTTTTTGGGAGCTGGTCAAGCTGAAATTCGTCAAAATCGAACCAATACAACTGACGAGTTTGGTATGTTCCGATGGATTTCAATTTAATTTGAATTTAATTTGATACACTTTTAATCTTTATTTCAATTTTTAATGACCAAGATACGGTTTTTAGTCTACTTTAGTAATTGATTTGAAGACATCTTAAGGTTCATGTTATTATTTTTGCTTCTTTTTAAATCACCTCTATCTAAAATCTATATAGGTGAATACATTTCCATTCGGAAACCTAACTGTGGGAAAAGCAATATCTTCGGGGATTTTCATTACTGATATGGTCAAGATTAAATCGTCAATTTGTCCAGTTTATTACAAAAGAAACCGGACATTGTTGAATTTAATAATCCAGTTTATGTTTTCCGAAGATAAAAAAATAGTTTTTAATTGATAAAATTAACGATAGCGCATAACTTAGCTTACAAGTGTTCTTAGCTTACAAGGATTATTTTTCATTTATTTCTTTGAGTTCTTTATTCAATTCATTCAGTTTGATAATTATAGAATCTTGATTTCTTACTGGTTTTGAGTTTTTAATCTTATTAGAAATAAAATTAATTAAAGTGTCAAGCTTTAAACTTTCGGCTTGCTGACCAATTATTTTATCCGTACTTGTCAAATAATAGTTAGATTTTCCAGGATAAACTATTATTGCTTTACTAAACAGATCTCTTGAACCAATTGTAAATTTAGAGTCCCGAGGTAAGCGAATAGTGTCAGTCAATATTATTTCTGCATTTATTTTATAATCTGAACTCAGCGATATTTTTTTAACATTACCTATCTGAAAGTCATTAATAACCACCGGATTTCCTTCAACTAAACCACCAGCATTATCGAATGTTATTAATAATGTTTTATTTTCTGACTTGCATGAAAACAGAATTAATATAATTGTTATGTAAAGTGAGCTTTTCATTTTCATTTTCATTTTCATTTTATCTTTAATATCGACCAACAGAGAACTGACTACGAACGAATTAATTAAAATAATTTCCAGGTGATATTGATGTGTTTTTCATTTTGTCAATTTTTATCAAATTTACCAATTTTGGGTAAATATTCAAAATCTGTTGAGTTTTGCACAAAATACACAGCAAGTAAATATTTGTAAAATGTTCAGGACTCAATAACTTATAGAATGAGATAGACTCTAAATATCTTAAATCCAATTTCAAAGAAAATCCTTAAATTATACAAATTATATACATCTTGTTATGGATCAAAGTACTGAAAACCCATTTTTGTTCATTTGAGTATGATGTCTTTTATATATCAAAGGTTTTATTTATTAGTTTGGAGGTCTGTAAAACTACTCATTTCAATAAAAATTCTTTTAATAATAGGATGCGAAAGACGAATTTCTTTTTCTAGTCTACTTACCGCTTTCTCAATATCGAGCGAAGTCTGGTTTTTCTTAAAACGAATATCAATGGCCAACAAAACTTCGTTCGGTCCAAAATACATGGTCAACGGTTTCTTTGCTTTATCTACCGCCTCATCAGCATGTACAATTTTTAAAATGCTGTTAGATATTTCAGAATTGGCACCTTCTCCTATTAGCAATCCTTTACTTTCTTTTGCTAATACCCCAGCTATGACAGCAAGTAGAAGTCCTATAATAACAGATGCATAAGCATCAAACCGGGCATCGTTAAAATAATGGCTAAGAAATAAACCAACAAAAGCTATCAACAATCCTAACAGAGCTGCCGTATCTTCCAATATAATGGCAAAACTTCCGGGATCTTTGCTTAATTTAATTGCCCTCCAATAACTGTTATTACCTTTTTGTTTTCTGAAAGTTTTCAATGCAAAAAACAGTGCTGCTCCTTCAAATAAAAAGGCCAAACCTAACACTACATAACTCCAAAAGGGATCTGTTAAAATAACAGGATCAGATATATGAGAAAGGCCTTTGTAAAGAGACATACCTCCACCAATTGAAAAAATTAAAATGGCCACAATCAATGACCAAAAATAAATTTCTTTACCATGCCCGAATGGATGATTATCATCTGCCGGTTTCTTACTTTTATGAATACCAAATAAAAGCAAACCTCCGTTTCCAGTATCTACAATTGAGTGAATGGCTTCAGATATCATGGCTGAACTTCCGCTAAAAGCTGCCGCAACAAATTTTGCAATTGCTATGGCCAAATTTGCGACAATAGCGCTGTATATTGGTAATTTACTTCCCGAAGTATCCATTATTAATATTAAATTAATTGTACAAAATGTACCGAGCTAAATATATATAAAAAGACAGTTGAACTTTACTTGATATTGTTAATTGTATCTAAAAAATAATAATTTATACCGTCACGCATTTACCATTCAGTTTCACTTTGCCGTTTATGAACCTTCAAATAGTATTTTTGTAATCGTCCTTTTCGATCAGTTTTTTTCTTTATCTTTTCACCTTCTTTTGATTGAAGAAGTAATTTATTTCTTTTATAAATAAGTGTGTAAGGCCTAGTTTGCTCTAAGTGGTTAACCCTTTGTGGAATTGAAATACTGTCTATTTGGTTGAGGGTGTCTGTATATTTAAAATAGAGCGTATCATATTTCGGGATGTCATAGAATAATTGAATTATTTTCCCTTTAACTTGATAAATACCTGTTGCACCATCAAACAGCAAATCACCTTTGTGAGTATAATAAAATGTTGAATCCGATTTTAATTCCAAGTGTATTCCAAACCAACCAATAACAGCAAAATTGCTTGAATAACATCCCGTTACATCTTTATTTTGCGAGAAAACAGGAGAGGAAACAAACAAAATCAGAGCATGTAATAGAATTCTCATGAAATTAAGATGCACAAGACTGGCGTTTTCCATATTAGTTTTTGGTTAAGATAAATCATTTGCTTTTGAGAAGATTAGGAAATCATAGTTAGTTTTGATCCAAAGCAAAAATAAAAAATATGAGTTAACAAGATTTCTATTAAAAACGTCCGACCCTAAATTTGGGAAATTTATTGTTTTTAAAAAGTTTGACGTTAATTTCTATTGAAACTGATAATAAAGAATATCTCTCCATGAATCAAGTCCTAATATTTTTTTCCAGTTTGATCTTAAATCAAATACCCATTGGAATTGTTTTAAAAATAATTCGTCTTTGTAGTTAAAAAACTGGAGTGGTGTTATTTTCATTTCCTTAATATAGTCAATATCTTCTCCGTGCCATTTATAATCTTCGCAGGCAAATGAATTAACTCTTTCTAATCCTGGGCCATCTAAATATTCACCTTCTTTATTTTGATATAAAGCATAAATTTCTCCATTTTCGAGAAGGGTGAAATTAGCATCAATTTTAGCCAGAAATTCTTTGGTTGCCCTTACTTGTTCTTCAAAACCCTCAGGTTCAGCCATCGCTTTGCTTTCTGCTAAAAACTCAATCAAATAAATAAGTGCATCTTTTCCTTTGTTAAAATCAGACTTTATACCGATACTTTTATCATACAAATAAGAGTCAATAGTTTCATTTTCATGAGCAGCAAGAATCATGTAAGCGTAAGGAATAGTGTAAGGACATTTATCCTTAAAACAAATTTAGAGCAATTCAAGTAAAATTTTCAGTTGCGCTACCGTCAGTACGATAATTTATTTCAGACAGCTAGGTAGCATTTCTAGAAATCCAATGCACTTGTCGTAATTAAGTTCATAATAATTCACGCCCAGATTAATTGTCTCGTAATATTTTGCTTGGTTCTTTTTGTAATATTCTTCTGATGGCATTTTCCATAAATCACGCCCTAATTTTTCTGCGACAAACCATTTTTCTATCAGTCTGGCCGCCCTACCATTTCCATCGCTAAATGGATGTATATGTGCAAAACGCAAATGAATTAAGGATGCAAAATAAAAGACTTCAAGTTCACTTAGGTCATCTGAAAGTAACATAACAATATCCTCAAAAAGAACTTTCATTTCTTTGACTACAAATTCAGGCTCAACTGCCATATATGCCAATCCAGATTTCCCAAAAACGCCAACTTGTTCAAGACGGTATTTTCCTCTTTTACTTTTGATTAATAAAGTTTCCGAAAATATTTTATGGCAATTTAATAAGTTTTTTTCATTCAACTGGTTGTTCTGTGCAAATTCATAAGCTTCAATTAAATCCTCAATTTCTTCAATTTCTTTTCCTGATTTAAATTTATTTTTATTGAGTTCATAATTCATGTAAGAATTTAAATCAATGCTATTTCCTTCAATATTTGATGAGTAAACGGCAGAAGACTTTGTTAAATATTCAAAACCTCCTCCATTCTCCGAAAAATCAAAATCCACAATTAAATCTGAAATCTCATTCCCAATTGACTTTTCGTAAATGTCTAAATATTGCCTTTCAAGTATTCTCATTCATTCCAATTATTTAAGTGTAAATATAATCATTATTGAGGTTTAAATTTTTTGGGAATGAGGTATTACTCGCTTAAGTAGAACGGTTCTCAGCTAAATAACGGTGCAGCTGATTACCGTAAATTAGTTTTCTCATAAGTATATTTTTGTTAAGTTTAAACGATAAACCGAAGCGTAGAACTGCACTGGGCTGTAGATGATGTTATAAACCTTTCAATTATTTAATACTTCGTTCAATTCATTGATGTATTTAATTCATTTCACTGCTGCGTCATTATCAAATTCAAACCAGTCATCATCAAATAACTTGTTTTCTACCACTCTAATTGGAGATGGAAGCCCCGGTAATATTTGAATTGTTATTTGCTTTGAATCATTGAAAATAATTGTCGCATAATTTTGAGCACCTTTTGGGAAATATCCTTCAGATTTTAAAGTGTGATTCAATAGTTCAGAAATTTTGTGATTAGCAGCTAAAACATATTGAGTTTCTTTTTTATTTATCGGATTGTTTCTACCGTAAAATCTGAATTCGCTAATTCCGTCCCAATTGTATTTTATTGAATCCGGAGCGCTATTCGAGAATTAGTTTCAGTTGCGCTTCTGTCACAACGATGATCCATTTAATTTTGATTATTAATAATTAAAAATTCTATCATTCATAAAATACGCGGAAATCATACGAAATTATTAATTCATAAAAAATCAAAGTCAAGACAAGTTTTCATATTTAAAATAAAAATTATATTGTATTCAAACGATTAATTAAGAGTAAACAAATTTTTTGTAGATAACTTTTCAATTTCTTCAATTGTAACCAAAGGAGTTTTGAACTCTAGGTTTATAACAAACGCTTTTGAGTTAATATCAAACCATTTTTTATTGGAAATATCTTGAAAGCTTACACTTAAATTATTAGAAAATTCTATTTTATTTTTTTTTCTACTATACCAAGGTTTTTTTAATGAAAATTCTCCATAAATATAATATGGAATTACATATAAGTGATGAATTTCAAAATCGTGAGGCATCAACTCATCACTACATATTCCGACATCTTTAGTTACGTCAAATCCTAATTTTGTGTCGAATCCATTAAGTAATTGTTGTACTTCAGAAAAATGAAGTGTATAATTTATACAATCTTTACAATTACATTCAAATTCATTAGACTCTTCATAAAGCTTCTTAGTTCTTTCTGTATCAATATTAAATTCAAAATTATCTACTATTATTGTTTTCTTCATTATTAGCGGCTCATTGATACTCAATTGTCAACACCTTTACTCTTTCATAAATTTAGAGGTAATTTTCACTCCATCCTGAAACATAATTTCAATTAGGTATATTCCCGAATTTAAATGCGATACCTCAATTACTTTATACGTCTTTGTAAAAGATTCATGCAATTTTCCATTTAAATCATATATTCTTACTTCTGCAATCTGTTTTTCATACGCTATATTTAAAACATCTTTTGAAGGATTTGGAAAAATAGACACAATCTCTTCATCAGAATTTTCCGAAATGCTATTGGTAAACTCTCTCCTATAAACCGTTCCATTTGAACCTACTGCAAAACAATATGTCGAACCGCAAGCAACATCAAAAAGATTTTCAATTGTATCTGCAGCTTGTTCCCACGTATTTCCTCCGTCAAAAGTTTCATGTATTTTCTGAAATGCTGAACTGTTTCCACGACCAACTAAAATATAATTATCAGTTGAAAGTGCAATAATACTTTCAGGATAAAAACCTATATTTAAGCCCACTGGCTTTATCTCAGACCATGTATTTCCCGAATCTAGGGTTTTTAGTATGCCACTTTGATGCGTAACTAAACCTATATTCTGAGATGGAAAAAAAACGCTTCTGTAGTCATCAGAAATCCATGGATTCCCATCAACTTCATTTATTACTATTTCACTCCAGTTTATGCCAGCGTCTATTGTTTTAAAAAGGTGACCTCCGTACCAAGATGAAAGATAACCGTCGTTTTGACTAACAAAATCACAATCATTAAACATTGCCAGACCACCGAAAGTGTAGGTTGACAACCATGACAATCCACCGTCATTGGATTCATAAATTTGACCATCAAAAGAATTTCCATGTCCTGCCATTATTCTATTTTCATTATATGCGTATATAAATCCATAAATTTCTGACGATGCTTGTGTGATCCATGTTATGCCTCCATCTGTAGTCTTTAAGCCATTAATAAAACCTACTTGCTCATTTGCAAACGAAATTGTTCTTAAATCATGCTGAGCATTTATGTTTATTATTTCCCAGCTGTTACCACCATTTATAGTTTTCAATAATAGTCCATTGTTTCCAAGAATAAAACCGATATTATCATTCACAAAATAAACCTTATTCAATTTTTCACTTGTTCCAACCTCAAATTCATTCCAAGTCTGAGCTTCCAATGAATTACAGGTTAAAGCTGTCAATAGAATTAAAAATAATTTCTTCATTTCTTACTTTTTTATTGTTGTAGAATGTCCGGTGCCTTTATACAGTATGTTATTGTCCAACAAGTTTTGTTTTGTCGTCCGCAAGTTTTTGTCTGATATATGCTTTTAAATCGTCAAAAGTCATATTTTGAGTTTCAGAGCTAATTTTATCTCTGATGTCTCTCATCATTTTCACAGCGTCAAACTGTTTTTCTTTTTTAGTCGTTTCCATAATTTACTAAGTCTTTGGGGCTTCTAATTTCAAGCATTCCCCACGGAATTTGTCCAACAAACTGTTGGATTTTTTCAATTTCGATATCTGAAGTCGAATAAAACTCAAACCACTGCTTCATTGAAAACAGGTTTGACCTTGAGAATCCTTTTTGGTTAGGGAATTCGTTTTTTAAATCCTTTGATAACTGTTCAACAACAGAAGAACCCCATTTTGATTGAATAATTTTTGATGAAATAGATTTTCCTATATCCCAATAAAGTGATAAAAGTTCTTTATTTACAGATATAGCGGCTTTCAATTGAACCGATTGAATTTTTGACTTTAACTCAATGATCCAATCACGATATTCACTACTATATTCTTGATCCAAATCCATATTTCAAATGTACAAAAAAGTGGCTCGCGGATAACCTACCGTCTATTTAATTCGCTT
>JBBSUQ010000117.1:0-10363 GCA_038234235.1 Flavobacteriales bacterium | reverse complement strand
TTTTGGGCAATTTTTGAACAAGCTCCAACGACATTAACAAAGTTTGCCGATAATTTTGTAGACAGATCATTGATAGGTAGTGCGGCTCTAACATTCAAAATTGTAAATTCATTAATTACAATAGTTCCTCTAGGTATAATAACTTATGTTTTACTATTGTTATTTAGACAAACATTTAAGAAATATGCCATGGCTAACATTATTTTAGGTACTAGTTTCGTGATAATTTGGGCTATCGCAATATGGATGCTTACTGTGGAATTTTATAAAGATGCTACAGAAGTACCAGCATCTTGGTTCGGTGTTTTAAATTCATTGTTTATTATTTCATTGGCTCCTTTGTTTTCAAAATGGTGGGAGAGTAAATACAATCCATCAGCTAACATGAAATATGGTATCGGAATGATTTTGTTGGGAATTGGAATGGCTTGTGTAGCATTCGGAGCAAGTGGTATCATGCCAGGAGCAACAACTGCTAGTGTAAGTATGTTTTGGTTAGTATTGGTTTACTTTTTCCATACCATGGGTGAATTATGTACATCACCAGTTGGTTTATCTTATGTAAGTAAATTAGTTCCAGGTAAAATGATTGCTATCATGTTTGGTATTTGGTACCTTGCAATTGCTATCGGAAATAAAATTGCTGGTATGTTTGGAGAATCTTCAGCGAAAATTGCTGAAGAAAATGGAATTAGTTACTTTTTCTGGATTCTTACAATTTTACCAATAGCTCTAGGTTTGTTTTCAATTTTAATGACGCCATTAATCAAAAAATTAATGCACGGAATAAGATAATATTAATTATAATTCATTAATATAAACAGCTTTTAGGAGCTGTTTTTTTTTAAACACATGAGACACTTTTTATTTTTAACTCTTCTTTTTTTACTTCCTATTCATTTTGTAAATGCACAAGGTGTTCAGTTTTTGGATTCTACCGCTTTAACTAAAAATCCCATTACGGAAGAAACACAGTTTGTAATTGCTAAGACTGGAAAATTTGATGTGGATAAGCAAAGAGACCTCTATGTAAATATTCTCCTCAGTGATCTCCCATCACAATTCGATAAGTTGAAAATTAATCTAAATGGAAAAGAATATCTAAGTGCCGAACCTTCAATTTTTGTTATAAAAAAGCAAGCATTAAAACTTGAAAACAAACTGTCTATTTCATTTTATAAAAACGATAAAAAAATTAGAGAAATAAAGGAAATTATAATCAATGCAGCAATACCAGTGATCGAAAAAGCTCCTTTAGTGACAGACGATAGATTGGTAATCGGTATTTTACTTGTGGCTTTGGCACTTATTTTTCATACCGCATCTCTTAAAAACAAGTACTGGAAGAAGTTTTATGTTTTTGTACCAGCTCTTTTACTTTGTTATCTTGTTCCAGCGTTGTTAAATACATTCGGAATTATATCTGACAAAGAATCTGGATTGTATGATATTGCCAAAGATTATCTCCTGCCTGCAGCGTTAATTTTAATGACTATTGGTATCGATTTTAAAGGAATTATAAATCTAGGTCCAAAAGCCTTGATTATGTTTTTTACGGCTACTGTAGGTATCATTATTGGTGGGCCAATTGCAATTTTAATTTTTAAACAGTTTTCGCCAGAACTTGTGGGTGGAGTAGGGAACTCTGCTGCATGGAGAGGATTTTCAACCTTGGCTGGAAGTTGGATTGGTGGAGGAGCCAATCAGGCTGCAATGCTTGAAACTTACAATTATACGGAAGCACTTTACGGTAAAATGGTAACTGTTGATATTGTAGTTGCCAATCTTTGGATGGCATTTTTATTATGGGCTGCACCTAGAGCAGATAAAATTGATAAGTGGCTCAAAGCAGATTCCTCAGCTATAGAAGAACTGAAAATTAAAGTAAATAGTTATGAACTGGCAAATGCCAGAGTCACCACTTTTAAAGATTACATGTTAATTTTCGGAATCACTTTTGGCATTGTGTCTTTATCTCATTATTTAGGTCAAGTTATAGCTCCTTTATTTGATCCAAAATCGCCTTTTTCTTCATCGTTTTTGTGGTTGGTTGTTTTTGCAACTACTGGCGGATTAATTTGCTCGTTCACAAAAGCTCGGAAATTTGAAGGGGCGGGAGCAATGAAAATTGGAAGTGTTTTTATTTATTTCTTGGTTGCAACCATTGGGATGAAAATGGAGTTACATGAAGCAGTCAAAGAACCAATGCTAATTCTTGTCGGAATAGTTTGGATGTTGATTCATGCACTGTTATTATTTGCAGTTGCAAAATTAATAAAAGCGCCTTTTTTCTTTGTTGCTGTAGGTTCCAAAGCAAATGTGGGTGGCGCTGCAAGTGCACCTGTTGTGGCCGCGGCTTTCCATCCATCATTGGCTTCTGTTGGAGCCTTGTTAGCAGTTTTGGGTTACGCCATAGGAACTTACGGTGCAATAATCTGCGCACGCATGATGGAATTCGTTGCGCCCTAAATTATTCTTTAAATAGATATTTAATTATTGTAAGGTGTCAGATTGCATAATATTTGAGTTGAATGATATTTCCCCGAGTTCTATTATCGATTCTCAATCTTTCTGTAAACGTTCCATTACTTCTGCAACTCTTGATGTATCTCTTTCCTTTTTTAAATCAATAATAATGTTATCGAAATCTTCTTTGTTGCGGTTCTGACTGAGTTTAAAAATGGCTTCACTTTTATAGGCTAACAATCGGAAACCAAGAATGTCTTTTTTGTAAGTTTCGATCATCTTAACATCTATGCTTTCAAAACTTAATGGACTGGTACGTTTCTTTTCGTGAGTGTCTACCAAATCCTTTAAATGACTGTCTAACTGTTCGTCAGTTAAAAATTCTATGTTGCCATATAAATGTACGGCCTGATAATTCCATGTGGGTACATTTGGATGTCCATAAACCGAACTAGAAACATAAGCATTTGGTCCTTGAAAAATTATTAAGGCCTGCTTTCCATCTTTAATTTGATCAATATGGGGATTATGTCTCGAAATATGAGCATAAACTACAATTTCATCACCGCAATCTTCCAATTGAAAAGGCAAATGGATTGCAATATTCTCCAAATTAGAAGCATTTGAAACCAATATTCCAAAAGGATTTTCATGAATGAAATCACAAATTGTTCGGAAATCGTCTATTTGAAATCTATCGTTAGATGACATAAGAAATGTATTTGTAGTTTTTGACAAAATTAGGTAAATCTTACATTAAAAAATAGAATTGTTTACTTTTTGTTTAAAATATTTTTGAAAATGTAGGTTTGAAACTTCAACAAAGGGATAGTAATATTTCAAGATTTGTATATAAGAATAGTGATATTGTGCCATTTTCATAGCACCTTCTTGGCACATTCCCACGCCGTGACCATAACCACGACCTTCTAGAATTAACTGCTCTCCATCTTCTCGTATGCTGAATAGCGTAGATTTTAAATTAAATTGCTCTCTTAAATCTCTAAGTGGAATGCCATAAATTGGATCTAAAAAAAACGCAAGTCTATTTTCCTGTTTAAAATTTACAGCCATTTGTGTTGAAAGACTGTCAGTAGGAAAAAAATATTTTTGCTGTATAAAATTTAAAAATTCAGTTTTACCAATAGTTTTAGTCCATCTAGATTGTGCTGTATATATACAAAATGTGTCAATGAAAGAATTTAAATAAGATATATCTGTATGCCAAACATAAGATGCTTGCGAAGTTTGACCACCGCAATTTGCATGGAAATAGGTGTCGATTAATTTACCATTATAATCAACTAAAACTTCATTTCGTGTTTGTTGCACTGCGCTTTCTATTAGTGCAGTAAATCTTAATTGAGAATGGTATGCTTGACAATGAACTCTATCACAAAGTTCAAAACCTTCTTTTGCGTGCCTTGCTTTGTTTTTAATGGCATAAGTTCTACTACAAACTGCCTGAACTTTATAATAATCCAAATCTCTACCTCCACCTCCTTCAGATTCTACAACGCCAGCAAGGTAGTGGTCCATTTCTACAATGTTAACAAGTGATAATTTGTTTTTTTGACAAGTGACCTCTAAATTATCTTGGTATTTTCTAGGTTTGGCTTTACTGTCTTTTGGGGTTATCGTGACGCTGTTTCCGTCAATATTTTGATAAATCCAAACTTTAGTAAATTTGCCTTTTTGTACAGTACCCAAAAATAATTCAACCTTGTTATCTATTGATTTTAATTCAATATATTCATTAGGTAAAATTGTTCCTATATAACTTGTATCAGCATAAACTGAAAAGCTTCCATTTGTGTAAGAAACTACTGCACGCGAAATACTATAATCTCTAAAAACTCCAATGCGCAGTTCTTGCGAGAAACAAAGATAATTGACTGCGCAAAAAATTATGAAAATAATAAATTTCACCGTGCAAAATTAAGTGGAAATTACGTACGAACTTTAGGCTTATTCTATAGTTTTCAACACGGTAGTGGCAACAATTTCACTTGCTCCACCATTTCCTAGTTTTTCTATCAATTTTTGGTAATCGGCAATCATTTCTTTTCTTTTTTCTTTGCCGTTTTGAATTTTAAGAAGTTCTTTTTCAATGTTTTCAGCGTTGCAATCTTGTTGAATAAGTTCTTTAACAATTTCCTTATCCATTATAAGATTAACGAGTGAAATATATTTAACTTTTATCAATTTCTTCGCAATTCGATAACTAATATCGGAGCTTTTGTAACATACCACTTGTGGAACTTTAAACAAGGCAGTTTCTAAAGTCGCAGTTCCTGAAGTTACACAAGCAAGATTGGCTTCTCGCAGTAAGTTATAAGTTTCACCAAAAACTATGTGTAGTTCCACATCACCGGCAACAGATTTATAATAATCAAGATCTAAAGAAGGAGCCCCAGCAACCACAATTTGATAATCTTTGAGGTTTTTTATAGCTTCCAACATTACAGTTAATTTTCTATTTATTTCTTGTCTTCTGCTACCTGGCAAAAGCGCTATTATTGGTCTTTGGTCAAGCTTATGTTTTTCTCGGAAATCTTTTTCATTGTTCTGTTCTTTGAAATTTTCAATAGCGTCAATTAATGGGTGTCCCACATAATCAACTTGCATGTTGTGTTTGGCATAGAACTGCTTTTCAAAAGGCAAAATAACCAACATTTTATCTACGCTTGCTTTTATTTTATGAATTCTAGACTCTTTCCATGCCCAAATTTGAGGAGAAATATAATAAACCGTTTTAATTTTATTCTCTTTTGCCCACTTGGCAATGCGTAAATTAAATCCAGGATAATCTATAAATACAATACAATCTGGTTTAAAATGCAGAATATCTTCCTTGCAAATTTTTATATTTTTAAGAATTGTACGAATATTCATCAAGACTTCTACAAATCCCATAAATGCAAGATCTTTGATGTGTTTTACCAAGGATCCACCAACTTTTTGCATAGCATCGCCTCCCCAAAATCTTATATCTAAATCTGGGTTTTGGGCATACAAAGCTTTCATAAGATTTGAGCCATGCAAATCTCCTGATGCTTCACCAGCAATAATGTATATTTTTTTGTTGTTCAATTTTTATTTGAAATTTACGTAAAGTATATAAGGAAGATATACTATAGAACCTAAAATTACTCCCATCGCATAAGGATATTTTTCTCGATTTAAGAAAAGATAAAACCAAATTAAATTTCCTATTATTGCCAAAGAAATAAATTTTCCTGTGTTGGCAGAATCATTCATAAATGAATACCAAAGTTGTTGAAAATAAAAATTGCCTATCATAGCATACAAACCAATGATTATAGGGATAAAAATTGCAGGAGTCAACATACCTATTATCAAACCGATTGTATGACCTTTTGACCAATTTCTTAAATTCATAATTTTATATTTTTTAGTTCTTTTAAAATATGATAAGCAGTCATATCAAACTGAATAGGTACCAAACTTGCATATTTTTTACTGAGACAATGAAGATCCGTGTCAGTACCATCGTCCAAATTTTCAAATTTACCTGTAAGCCAATAATAATCTCTACCGAACTGGTCTTTTCTTTTATCAAACCTATCTTGCCATGCGGCTTTTGCTGCCCTCACAATCTTAATTCCTTTTAACTCCTTTGCTTTACAATTCGGAATATTCACATTGTAACAAATATTTATTTCCATAGAATTTTTAAGAACATAATCTATCACCTTTTTCACCACCAATTTTGATCCTTCAAAATCGGCGTCAAAATCATGATCATCTAATGAAAAACCTATGCTTGGTATTCCTTCAATTGCGCCTTCCACAGCCGCCGACATGGTTCCAGAATAAAGCACATTGGTGGAGGTATTATTGCCATGATTTATTCCAGAAATCAATAAATCGGGTTTTGCTTTTAAAATTTCGTATATTCCAAGTTTAACGCAATCTACTGGAGTTCCTGTGCAAGAATAAGCTTTGTGTTTGCCGAAATTTTCTAATTTTTCAATTCGCAATGGATGATTTACAGTAATTGCATGTCCCATTCCTGATTGTGGTTTATCTGGCGCAACAATTACAAGCGTTCCAAATTCTGATGCAGCTTCAATCAATGCTAAAATACCCTTTGCAGTAATTCCATCATCATTGGTGACTAATATTACTGGTTTTTTCATGTTTGCGAATATAAAAATTACCTGCGAAATTAAATAAAATAAAATCGATTGATGTTTTATGTTTCAAAATAAACTTGAATCGAACAAATAGGAATATTGAGGGTTTTATAAGAATGCGATTGACAATTATAATTCTCATGCTACTCTTTAACGGAAATACATTAAAAGCACAATCGATTGACGAAATAAAAGCCAAAAGAGTTTCCATAAATAAAACAGGAATGTTGACTTTGGGATCTTGGTCGATTGCAAATATGGTTGTTTCTGGCATTGCGTATCCCGATTCCAAATTTGTAAATAGAGGCTTTCACGAAATGAATTTTATGTTTTCAGCAATTAACTTAGGCATAGCCGGTTTTGCTTTATATTCTTCTCAAAAAGAGGGTAAACAGCAACTTTCGTTTTCTCAAAATTTTCTTGCCCAACAAAAAATGGAGATAATTTTAGCTTTTAATGCAGGTTTAGATTTGGCCTATATAACAACAGGGCTTCATTTTAGAGAAAGAGGAGCGTTCAAAGAAAATTCAAAACTTGAAGGTTACGGACAAGCATTAATTTTGCAAGGTTCTTTTTTGTTTCTATTTGATTCCGTAATGTTTTTTACCCATAGAAAAAATGGTTTAAAGCTTAATCAATTTGCAGAGAAAATTACATTTGGATTTAATGGAAGTGGAGCAGGTTTTAATATTAGAATATAGTTTTTTAATTTAAATTTAGAGATTTATGTTCGCAAACTTGACTTATTGTTTTTTTACTTCTTACTTCTAATTCCTACTTCTAATTTTAGTCCGTATTTTTGTGGAATTCTAAGATGAATATTTCAGATTATTTCTTTCCTTTAGTTAACATTTCAGGTGCAAAAATACCTGAGAAATTTACCTTTCCTTTTTATTATGAACCTTCAGAAATTGCGACGGAAGCGGCAAATGAATTACAAAAGTTTTTAGATGAAAGTGATCTTAAATTAAAACACAATTTTGGTTTAGATAGCACGAGAGAAGATTTAGCAATTGGAAAAATGTTTGGAGTTTTGATAGTTCAAAATCCCCAAGGCAAATTAGGTTACTTGCGGGCTTTTTCAGGTAAACTCGCCAATACAAATCAAATAAAAGGTTTTGTACCTCCCGTTTTCGACATGCTAATTGAAAACAGCTATTTTAGAGAAGGAGAAATATTACTCAATAATTATACTTTGCAAATAGCTGCTTTCGAAAAGGATTCAAATATTAAAGTCTTGCAAAAACTGTTTACCGATTTTAAAAGTGATGTTAAAAATGAAATTGAAACACTTAAAATCGAAATAAGAAAAGGAAAAAACGAAAGAAAAATAATCAGGGAAAGTATTTTAAAAGATGATGTTGAAAATGAGAACTTATTAGAAAATTTACGAAAGCAAAGCATAAAGGAACAATACCATCTCAAGGATTTAATTAAATTAAGAAAGGAAGAAATTGCAATTCGAGAGGTGCAAATAAATGCGCTCCAAAATAAATTAGATTTTTTAAAAAATGAGCGAGCAGCAAAATCATTGGCATTACAAAAAAGATTATTTTCCGAATATTCTTTTTTAAATTTTAAAGGAAAAACAAAAAGCTTACACAAAATATTCGATGTTGATTCAAACGGGTTTCCGCCTTCAGGAGCTGGAGAATGCGCAGCACCAAAATTGCTTCAATTTGCATATCAACATAATTTAAAACCACTGGCTCTGGCAGAATTCTGGTGGGGATTAAGTCCGAATTCTGAAATAAGATTGCACAAAAATTATTATCCTGCTTGCAGAGGAAAGTGCCAACCAATACTCACTCACATGCTTGATGGTTTAAATGTAGATCCCAATCCGATTATTGAACCAGCAATTTTTGAAAATGATTTTGAAATAATTTATGAAGACGATTATATCTTGGCGATAAACAAACCACCGGATTTTTTATCAGTTCCTGGGAAAGTACTCAAAGATTCAGTGCAAACTAGAATGGAAAAAAAATACGATGGAGAAATATTTTTGGTACACAGACTTGACATGGCAACATCAGGTATTCTTTTAATGGCTAAAAAACAAGGTATCCATAAAGAATTGCAAAGACAGTTTATAAAACGATTGGTAAAAAAGAAATACATCGCGATTTTAGATGGAGTTATAGAAAAAATGACAGGATCAATTTCACTTCCTTTGCGGGTAGATTTAGAAGACAGACCACGACAATTGGTGTGTTATGAACACGGTAAAAATGCCGAAACCGCTTGGGAAATAATCAAAATATTAAATGCCAAAACATGGATTAATTTCTACCCAAAAACTGGAAGAACACATCAATTAAGAGTTCATGCGGCTCACAAATTAGGATTAAACTCTCCAATTATGGGCGACGATTTATATGGTAAAAAAGCCGATCGACTCTATCTTCATGCAGAAGAATTAGAATTCACGCATCCAAAAACAAAAGAAAAAATAATTTTAAAAGCACCCAATAATTTTTAACAGTATGCAAAAAGAATTAGAAATAAGAAGTGAAAATAAATGCGAATTTTGCCAAAGTGAAAATGGTTTAAAACCCTTTGCAATTTTGCCTGCAACTAATAATGTTTTAGAAGATTTTGTTGTGACTTGCGAAGAATGTACAAAAGAATTGTCTCTTGAAATTGCTCCAAATCCCGACAAGTGGAAAAATCTTTCAGATCTCATTTGGCATGAAGCGGATGCCGTAAAAATTGCGATGTATAGAATTTTAAACGCTTTAAAAAGCAATACTTGGGCACAGGAACAATTAGATATAATTTATTTGAATGACAATCTTTTAGAACGTGCAAAAGAAGGTTTGCCAATAGTAAACGATGTAGAACATTTAGATTGCAATGGAGTACTTATTCAAAGTGGAGACACAGTAACTTTAATTAAAGATTTAAAAGTAAAAGGCGGCGGTTTTACAGCAAAAAGAGGAACAGCTGTGAGAAATATTAAACTCGTACAAAACGATCCTAGCCTAATTGAAGGAAAAGTAGATGGTCAAGTTATTTACCTTCTCACAGAATTTGTAAAAAAGTAGAATATAAAATTTAAGTTGTAAACATTGTATTGCAATCGGGTGTTTAAATTGTTTAAAACAAAAGTCATTCTTCATTATTTCTTAACATTTCTTGAATTTAAATACGAGATAATAACCCTAACTTTGCCAAAAAATTAAATATGAATTTAAAATTAACACGAAAAATCAATATTAAACTCAATAGTATTTTAGTACTTGTGGCTTTAGTATTCAGTTTCACTTCTAATTCGCAAATAGCATTTTGGAATTTTCAAGGAGAATCAAGTCCTGCAACTTCTACGGCAGATGTATACAATGCGAATCTCGATGGTTCACAAATTCTCTCAAGAGGTGCAGGTGCAGCAGCATCAACGGCTACTAATTCTTTTAGAACTACAGGTTTTCAAAATGATGGTATTGCCACTACCAATACTGATTATTTCACGTTCCAATTGTCTTCATCAAATGGTTTCTTATTAAATGTAGATTCTATAAATGCTAGAGGCACAGGAACAGCGACGTATGTGGCATCTCCTGGTGTAACCCAACAGTTTGCATACAGTTTGGATGGCACTAATTTTACTTTAATTGGATCTCCATTTCTAACGATAGGTATAAACCAAGATTTTCCAACTGTTAATACTGTTGCAATAACTGCATTACACAATGTGCCGAGCAATGTTATAGTTTATTTTAGATATTATGCTT
>JBBSUQ010000116.1:0-10407 GCA_038234235.1 Flavobacteriales bacterium | reverse complement strand
GAAAATCCTCTTTGTTCAGAATCAAATTGGTGGGAAGAAACCCCTAAATCTGCTAAAATTCCATCAACTTTCTCAATTTTGAGCATTTTTAAATGATTGGAAAGAAAAGCGAAATTTGCGGGGATAAAATGAAAATTATCTGCTTTCCAAGAATTTTTAAGTGCATCTGCATCCTGATCAAAAACAATAAGTTGACCCTTAGAAGAAAGTTTCTCGAAAATTACTTTGGAATGTCCGCCTCCGCCAAAAGTTACGTCTACATAAACACCATCTGGCTTAATTGCTAAACCATCGATGCATGCTTGAAGCATTACCGGTATGTGGTATTTTGTATCAGTCATCGTTTCCTAAATCACCCATTACTTCGTCAGCCAAGTCGGCAAAATCAGGCATGCTGTTGTCAATTATGTTGAAATATTTCTTCTTGTCCCAAACCTCTATGCGGTCATTGTAAGCAATGAGCATCACATCCTTGTTGAGTCCTACCCGATCGATATGACTAACAGGAATGTGTATTCTACCGGCTGCATCTAACGCAAGCGCTTTTGCACCTTGATGAAAGAGACGGTAAAACATTCGATTTTTAGGCTTGAAGAGGTTCATTTTAGAAAGCTTGGCACTTAATTTATCCCATTCATCCATGGGATATAGTGTAAGACAATCTTCAAAACCTTTATTCAACATAAAATTTTCCTGAGCGGCAGGCGAGAGCTGCTTCCGTAAACCGGAAGGAAATAGAAATCGACCTTTTGGATCCAATTTCACTTCGTACTCACCAACTAAACCTGCCATTTTAACGATAATAATGGGTAAAAATAGGAACTTTTGTCCCACAATTTACCACTTTTATTCAAATTGTTGATAACTCTTACGATAAATTGTTAATTAAAGTTGCGTTGGATATTACATTTTATTGATTATAACGCTATTTTATAGTGGTGGGTAATTGTGGGAAAGTTTTTCAAGTTTTGAGTTTAAAACGATTTTATGAAATTTTCTGAATACGGCTTCAATCATAATTCAATTTGATTTGTTAAACATTAAAATATAATTCACGAATTCAGTTTAGATATTATGAACAATAATTTATTTGAAAAAATTTCAGTCAAAGTAACGAAGTTTAGTGGTTCATCGTTGGCATTTGTAATTGCCCTAACTGTAATAATTATTTGGGTAATAACCGGGCCGATATTCGATTATTCAGACACTTGGCAATTGGTTATTAATACTGGCACAACTATCATTACTTTTCTGATGGTTTTCTTAATTCAACGTTCGCAAAATAAAGAATCAAAGGCGGTACATTTAAAATTAAATGAACTTGTGGCAGCTTTGGAAGGTGCAAGTAACCGTTTGATTGATGTTGAAGATTTAAATGAAAAAGAATTGGAAATTTTGCACCAACATTATTGTAAATTATATGATTTGGCGAAACAAAATTCTTCAATTAAGCAATCACATTCAGTAGAAGAAGCAATGGATGGGCAGGAAGAGATGGTTGAAGGGAAGGTGAAATTCAAAAAAGTGAAGGATAAGTAGATATCATCATCCTATAACTTCGACTCTACCGAAAGTTTTCGGGATCGACAAAGCTCACTAACCGCTTGCTCAGCCAACGGAAACGGTTAAGGTTCATAGTGAACATTTGGCATTTTTAATACAGTCTAAAAGGCTGATGAGTGGAGAAATTGGAATAGGATATAAACGAGAAATAAATAAAAATTGTAATTTATTATCATCTATAAATTCGGAATAATGCCATATAATCTCAATTTTAAATTTTTGGCGCCTGAAAACAGCATTTTTCAGACAGGAGAAAATAAAGAATATTATAAAACTTTAGAAAATAAAATTTCCGATTACAGCTTAGTCAGATTGTAACTTAATTTGGATATTATTGCTGAAAGGAAAATAGAAACTTTTAAAGACAAATCTTATCTGTATTTGGGTATCGGCGTAAGATTATTTTCGTTTTTTATTGATTATTACGAAGTTGATTATGGACATTCTTTTTATATTGATGATCAAAATCCAGATGTTGCTTTATTTTATGCCAATAATAATGATACATCGACAAATCGATACAAAAATCGGTCTAATATTCGAAACAAGTTATTTAAAAACTTTCGAAAATTCAAATCAACTTAAAATGGGTTTGTTTTTTAATTTATCTCCATTCCTACCAGTACAAGGTTACTATACATTTTTTCAATTGGGTTATGAAAGTTCGGGAACTTTTAGGCAAAATCTTAATTACAAAGGAATTAAGATGAATTATTTTTTCTTGCGTAAAAAGAAAGTAAAGACTGCCAAGGAAATGTCAAATCAACAAGATGAAAATTAGCAGTTATCATTACGCCACTTTTCAAGGAATATATATAGATTTTTGTTTCTCATTCATTTCTTCTGAAGCAGAATAACATTTGTAAATCCATTTATAGTCGTTAAGGTTTGGCTTTTAATTTTATCAAAATTTCTTGTTTCGTTCAATACTTCTGCTTTCAAACTGGTAAGTACAACGATGGAATCACTTTCGATAAATTTAGTTTCGAGTTCTTCCAGTTTTTCAAGATAAGTGTAATTTAATCCATTAACAGCCAAATAAAAAGCATTGGAAGGATAATCCATTTGTTTGTACATATAAATTGGCAAGTGCCTATATTTATCAATAATGGAAGAAATGGCATTTTCTGGTTGAAAAATATCTGCCAAATAATAATTTTGATAAATGCTTTGATCTAATTGTCCGAGTTTCAATAAATCACTTTCGACTTGAGTACCTATTTTGTTTTTTTCAAAATAAAAATTAACCAGACAGCAAATAGCAAAAATAACCGATACGAAAGCAAAAAAATTTCTGTTTTTAATGAACTGGAAAAGATATGCAATCGGAATAACCACTATTAAAGTAAAAACTGGATTCAGCGGAATAAAAACTCTATCAATAACCAATTTTTGATGAAAGAATGAAAGAATAAATGGAATTAAAAATATAGAAATTAATACCAAATAAATGTTCTTTCTATCCTGGTCTGACTGTCTCACTAATAGATATATACCCCCAAATACTAGAGGAACAAGAAAAAATCTTTTGCTTAGAAAAGCCGTGGATAATTGGGGAATAAGTTTTAAGGAATGAAATACATCGTCGTTAGTTTGCGAGGCGAATTTATTAGAAACAATGTCTTTTAAAATGGGAAGATAGAGAATTATGGCCAATAAAATTCCAGAAGAAATAAATAAAATTAATTGCTTATACTTTTTAACTGCTATACTTTTCCTTCTAATATTCACTCCAAAAATCATAGTAATGATAAGTAATAAAGTTACCAGTAGATAGATGTTGGAGGGAATTGTATATAGCAGCAGTAAACTGGTGGTAATTATAATTGGGATTTGGTATTTGCCGTAATCTTTAATAAATTTCCAAGAATGAAAAAGCAACATTATAAAAAACAAGCTACTTAAGTTGTATCCTCGAAGTTGTAAAGAAAAATTTAAAAAAGGGATGCAGGTAAAAAGAATGACCAACGACAAAAAATAAAATTCTAATTTAAAAATTTGTCTGCATATTTTCACCGTATAAATGGCAATTGCAATAGTGATGAATAATTGAAACAATCTAAAAACCCACACATTTTCAGCCAAAGAATTGATGTTTCTTATTCCAAATAATCTAGAAATAATTTGGCTAGTTAAATTGAAAAAAACGTGGTTATTTGGAAGTGGGTAAGTGAAAAGTGTATCTGATAAACTAGTTAAAACAAAATTTTGTAAAGAATACACTTCATCGTACCATAAATCGACATTTATGTACTGAAAAGTCCAAAAAAGTAGCGGTACAATACCTAAGGCTAGAAGCAGTAAATTCAATCTTTTTTTCGGCATTTGTTTTTTTAGAATTATATTTCCTATAGCTTCAACTCTACCGAAAGTTTTCGGGATCGACAAAGCTCACTAACCGCAGCCACCTTAAAATAGGTTCATTTCAAACAAATTTCATCTCGACTATGAATTTACTCTGTTGGCGGAGTGAATTCGAAGCCATAGGAGAATTTAAAGTTTTCATTACTACTATCATTCATACACTTTGAAAATTCTTTTAATTTATCTGGCAAATTTGCGAATAATGCGTCTTTCTTTTTTCTATTCCAGCCTTGAATTTGTTTTTCTCGGTAAAATGCTAAATCTATTCTATCAAATTCTTTAAAATATACTAATGTTACCGGAAGTCTTTTTTAATGTGATTGGCTCCTTTTCCATTAGCATGTTAGGCAAGACTCAATTCTAAATTGTTGGTACTGCCAGTGTAATAACTTTCATCGGAACATTCCAGAATATACATCCAACCTTTCATTTTGTGTTATAAATATTTCCTTTTGCTTCGACTCCGCTCAGCCATCGGAGTCGGCCACCGGATGCGAACACCGGCTCAGCCACCGGAAATATTTTTATTTGGGCGGCTGAGTGAATTCAAAGTCAATCCAAATGATAAATCTCCATTACATTTTTCAGTATTTTAGAAAAATCTATTTTTAAGTCTAGTAATTTACCTGAGTGGATATCGAATACCCAACCGTGAACTGTTAGATTTCTTTCCCGATATGCCCTTTGAACTACTGCGGTTTTAATAACATTGACACATTGTTCTTGCACATTGAGCTCTACCAATCTTTTGTACCTTTCTTCTTCGTCTTCAATACTGTTGAGCTCTATTTTATGCAGACGGTAAACATCACGTATATTTCTTAACCACGGATTTAAAATACCTAAATCTTGCGATTGCATGGCAGCTTTTACGCCTCCGCAATAATAATGTCCGCAAACAACTACATGGTCAACTTGTAGATGAACTACTGCATATTCAATAACCGACATTGAACTTAAATCGGTATTTGGAATAATGTTGGCAATATTTCTATGTACGAAAACATGACCTGGCGAAACGCCCATCAGTTCTTCTGCACTAACTCTACTGTCCGAACATCCGATGTATAATATATCTGGATTTTGACCTAAAGAAAGCTCTTTGAAATACTCCTTGTCAAGTGTTAACTTGTCTTGTATCCAACTATTGTTGTTTTTAAAAATTTGTTCTATGTTCATATTAATTTTTATTAATTATACTATTTTAAAATTTCAAGTGATTTTTTCAAAAATATGTATTTCATTTTATATTTCCTATCCTTTATTTTTTTCCCTTTTGACTTTTAATTTTTTTGTCTAAAAAAGAGATTGTGGAATAACTCAACAATCTCTTTGATATTATTTTATGAAATTTTAGAATCTAGACTTTAAACGGCAACTAATTCTGCAATTTCCATTCTGTCCCAATTTCTATGTTTAGCAATAGCATTAACGAAGTCTGAAGGTTTGCCAGAAATAAAAACCGCTTTGTCTTTTTTATAATCTTTTACAGCCGTTTTATCAATCAATTTCTCGGCATCTTTTTCCGCAAAAATTGCCTTGCAATGCTTAAATGTTTCATTGATAAATTTAAAGAATTTGGCGTTTTCCATAAGTGCTTTTATTGACTTTTCACCTCCAGGAATGTAAAGTGCATCATACAAAACACTTTCTGTAGTTGCAATTGCTGCATCTACAGCGTGCATCATTTTTTCATCGCATTTTATTTCACCACCAAAAGGCGCAATTAAAACAACTGTCGCTTTTTCTTTTTCTAAAGCAGATTTCATTTTTTTGTATTCTTTCATACTGAATCCATCTGCTGCCAAAACTGCAATTTTTCTTGTTGCAATGCTTTCAAATTTGGTGTTTGCTTGACTCAAAGCTGGAGATTTTTCTAAATAAATTTTCTTCTTTCCAGGTTGTTGTTCACCTTTTTTAGCATCAGCACCAATGGCTTGATTAATGGGCATTTCAATATTTTTAGGAACTTTCATTCCCAAGCCTTTCGCAACTTCTTTTGCTAAATTATTGTCAATTTCGTTGATCATGTAAAGCATGCGTTCTTTTATAGAAGCAATCTTGCATTTTCCTAATTCAAAAGTATAAGCATCCTTTACGTGGGTTTGTTCCCATTTGGCTAAACTTCTGTAAAACAATGCTGGTTGAGAAAAATGATCACTAAAACTTTCACTTCTTCCTCTTATTTTCTTCGCATCAATTCGCTCTTCGTAAGAATGAAATGCGCCTTCTGCCATTTTACTCAAATGCGGACAACCGCCACTTATTTGGTTTGGAAAATACGCTGTCTGCCCTTTAGGAATCTGCATTTGCATTTGTCCATCGCGCTGGTTATTGTGCACAGACACAACAGGTTGGTTTATTGGAATTTGATGAAAATTTGGAGTTCCCAAACGTGATAATTGTGTATCTCTGTATGAAAACAATCTACCTTGCAAAAGTGGATCATTTGTAAAATCTAATCCTGGAACTATGTGTCCTGGAAGAAAAGCGACTTGTTCGGTTTCTGCGAAAAAATTATCTGGATTTCTGTTCAATGTCATTTTTCCAACAATTTTTACAGGAACCATTTCTTCTGGAACTAATTTTGTGGGATCCAATAAGTCAAAATCGAATTTATGTTCATCTTTTTCTGGAATAATTTGTAGACCGAGTTCCCACTCTGGAAAATTACCAGCTTCTATAGCTTCCCATAAATCTCTTCTATGAAAATCAGCATCAGCACCATTTATTTTTACTGCTTCGTCCCAAGTTACGGAATGGACACCCAATTTTGGTTTCCAATGAAATTTTACAAAATGAGCTTCGTTTTTATCATTAATTAGGCGAAAAGTATGGATTCCAAAACCTTCCATCATTCTAAAACTTCTAGGAATCGCCCTATCGCTCATTGCCCAAATATGGTTGTGTAAAGTCTCGGTAGAATGAGAGACAAAATCATAAAAAGTATCGTGTGCAGAGGCAGCTTGTGGTATTTCATTGTTCGGCTCTGGTTTAACTGAATGAATTAAATCTGGGAATTTCATTGCATCTTGAATGAAAAATATTGGCATATTGTTACCCACCAAATCCCATGTACCTTCTTCTGTGTACATTTTAACTGCAAATCCTCTAACGTCTCTGGCTAAATCTGGCGAACCTTTAGAACCTGCGACAGTAGAAAATCTTACGAAAACAGATGTTTTTCTATTGGTATCATTAAAAATTCCAGCTTTTGTAAATTGAGGAATTGCTTCATACAATTCAAAAATACCGTGGGCTGCACTTCCTCTAGCATGTACAATTCTTTCTGGAATTCTTTCATGATCAAAATGCGTTATTTTTTCTCTTAATAAGAAATCTTCCAACAGCGTAGAACCCCTTTCACCACTTTTAAGTGAATTGTTAGTGTCATTTACGAGCAAACCTTGATTTGTGGTCATTGCTTGGTCTCTACTATCTACTTTATTTTGTTCGAGCTGTTCTAACTTACTAGCATTCTTTTTAGAACTTTTTTTTGTTTGATTTCCCTTTTGCTTTGCCATCAATTAAATATTTAAATTATAAACAATGATTAAAAATACCCTTTTGAATATTATGGCATTAAAGTTAAAAGATTACTCGTGTAATTAATTGGTATTCAATTTAGATTTAATTATTATTAACAGTAAGGATTATCAACACAGCCAATTATCAAAATTATAAAATATTACTTTTTAATTTTTGGTTTTATAACCTCTTGATAGGCAGAATATAAAGCTTCAAAAATAATTTCTTTAGAAACGAAATTTATCTTAAAGTTGGTTGCTCCTTTTTCTCCCCATTTATTTGGAAGCGGAATAATATTTTCACAATCTATTTCACAAAAAGCACTTTGTTCTGCGGGAGTTAAAAAGATATTTGTAGTGTTGTCTTTATCCAAATAACTGGCAAACATTCTTTTACCAGAAACTTTAAATCCAATTCTGTCAAAATGCGGATTGGCTTCAGTATTGGGAAAGGAAAGCACTAATTCTTTGAATTCAGATTCTGACATTGAAATTTAATTTCGAGTGCTTTCAAAATTAAAAATTTAATTTAAATCCAATGATACTTATTAGCCAATTGCACTGCTTCAATTTTATTCCCTACTTCTAATTTCCGGTAAATGTTTTCTATGTGTTTGCGAATTGTATGAACAGAAATATTTAAATTAAGACTTATATCATTATTGCTCAATCCTTTGGATAAATGAATCAACACTTCTTCTTCTCTCGAAGTTAGATTGTGTGATTTTTTTTCTTGTCCAACACTTGCCGGATTTTTTATAAAATTAATGGCTTTTAGGGCAATGCTGGGCGACAAGGCTGCACCATTATTTACCGTATTTTCAATACTTTGATAAATTTCTAATGCCTTGGATTCTTTGAGTAAATAACCTGTTGCTCCGGCTTGTAAAGATTCATAAATGAGTTTTTCTGAGTCCATTACAGTCAACATAATGGTTTTTATGTGTGGATATTTATTAGTGACTTCTCTGGTGGCTTCAATGCCATCCATTTTTGGCATTTGAATATCCATCAAAATAATATCGATGTTGCTATCTTCCTTTAAATAATTGACGAGTTCTTCTCCATTTTGAGCAATGTACTTCAATTTTATTTCAGGAAAAAGTTCCAGTTTTTGTCTCAGCGAATCAGCTAAGAAAGTATTATCTTCAGCAACGGCTACTTTTATCATATCACAAAATTAAGCAAGTGTAAGTTACTATTTTATACGCAGTATTACGTATTTTTTGGAAATGTAATACTAACTTGAGCTCCGTTTCCGTTTTCAGACACTATTTTCATTGAAGCATGCACTTTTATTAAGCTTTGATTTAAGTTTTCTAATCCAGATCCTCTTGTAAATTCAGATGGATCGAAACCTTTACCGTTGTCGCTGACAATTAGTTTTAGTTTTGTTTCGTTTTCTGAAACGTTAACCAATATTTCATCGGCATCAGAATATTTAACTGCATTGTTCACTAATTCTTGTAAACTTCTAAAAAACTCCACTACTAAATCGGGCTCTAGTTTAAAATCTACTTCATAGTTATCAATTCTTATAATAATAGGAGCGTTTGAAATTTTCTTAATCTGCAAAATGTATTGTTGAATGCGGTGCAAAAGTTCACTGTACCAAACATCATCTCCAGAAACCAACCAAATTGTTTCTCGCAGTTGTGACATTGTATCTCGGGCAAAAGAAGCAATATTGTCCAATTTTTGATCTTGTTTTATTTCGTTTTGGATGTCGATTGACGAAATAATGTGCGTGAGTCGAGAACCAATATTATCATGCAAATTTCTGGAAATTTTTAAGCGTTCTTCATTTAATCTTTGGCTTTCTTTCTGAATGCGTAAATGATTTTTTGCTTTTTGATATTTCAAAGTAAAAGCAATGGCCAAAGTAGTAACGAAACCAATAAAAATCATAAGCAGAATAAACCATGATCTCTTCCAAATTATAAATTCTCGTTTTACTGTAAAAGAAATTATTTTTTCTTCTTCACCCAGTAAATTTCTTAATTTGACTTTCAATTTATTTTCACCTTCTGTTAAAGAAATTGAAAATTTTAAATCTTCTCCGAGTACTTGCCATTTTCCATCAATAAAATACTCGTAAATAAATAGATTTTGATTGCTTAAAAGTGTTGGTAGAATTTCTAAGTTATACTTGTCAGTTTCATAAGGAACCAATATATTTTTATCTATTAAACTTAAATTTTTAATTCCATCATTTATTTGGAAAAAAGGAAATTCTAAATTTTTTAATAATGATTTCGGACTAAAACAGAAAGCATAATCCATTCCGCCAAAATAAAATTTATCATTCTTCTTAAAGAAACTTAATTGATTAAATTCTATTATGGGCACGCCATTTTTTCTATTAAATTCTATAATTTTGTTATTCCGAAGACAAAAAATACTGTTTAAGCCTGCAAGCCAAATATTATTATCTTCATCAACTAGAGCTCCATAAGCTGGAGTTTCTTGCTTGAAAAATTTTTTAATTTCTTTTCCGTCAAAATCATATAAAAACCCATCGAGAGTTGTTATTAAATATTTGGATTTATAAGGGATAATGGAAGTGAAAACTTTGGCAGATTTAGTTGTTATATTTTTTAAAGATTTCCAATTAGCGGCTTCTATAACTTTAAAACCGTTTACGCCACACAAGAATATTTTTTTTTTATCTTTTAAAATATAAAAAGGTGTTGTTAAGAATTTGTCGTGGTTAACAAGTAAATAATTGATGTTTTTGTTAGTGGAAAGATTGTATTCACTGAGCGATTTCGTATCCAAAATGTAAAGCGAATTATTATCTTGGATAATTTGAATAATTACACTTTTATCTGATTCGGGGCAATACTTTATTTTACTTAGTAATCCATTTTCATATTTCCACAAACCTTTAGAATGCAAACCTATATACAGTGAACCATTTGCCTCCGTGGCGGCAAGAATTCTTTGGTTGTTG
>JBBSUQ010000115.1:0-10476 GCA_038234235.1 Flavobacteriales bacterium | reverse complement strand
TAATGGATTTGCCTTCGGTATCTTTTGCTTCCAGCTGTATTAGTTTGATATTATGAATTTTATCTAATATCCTAAATTCTTGAAATAAAGGATGTGATGCAGAAACAGCTTTTTTGTAAATAGGTATTTCAGTTATCTCTCCCGTTATGGTATTTACCTCTTCCTTCCAATAATCAATTTCATATTTACATTCAGAAATTTCTGAGCGTTTAGATTTTAACGGCCGTTGATATAACAAGATATCTTCAATTAGTAAATTAGTTATAGCATTTTTATTTTCTAACAAAGCTTTCGAATGCTCCTCATTATGTGGATATAATAATTTCACACATTTCTCAAAAACCTCTTTATCATCAAAAGTTGAACTATGAAATTGCTTTTGTGTTTCAAGAATTTGTGACAATTCTTCACGATAAAATTTTCTGTCAATTGTTTGAAATAGCCCTCCTATTATTTTCGTTCTTTCACCAGTCTTCGCATCATTTTTAAGTACGTTGTATATTTTTGGAGATATAAAATGCTTTGCACTGCCATCCTCTTTTACAAACCCTTGAGAAATGTTATATGCTACTACGTCTTTCTCTGTTTTCTTTTTTAATAGAGTCCAATCCTTACTTCCTTCACTATTAAAATCTGGCATCTTAATATTTGGAATGATAGATTCTGGATTTCCTTTAAAATCAAATTTATTTGAGATAACAAATAATTCTGTAATAACTTTGGAATCTTCTTTAATTTGTTTTTCTAATTTTTGATAAGTAATATCGAATTTTTCCTTTTTCTTCTCGGTTTTCCAACCGTTGGTATAAATGAAATCGTATTTGTGCTTTGCTTTTTTGTCCTCAATTTCAAAATGCACAATGTTGGAAAGCGTTAAATTGTATAAATCACTTATCTGATAAATTGTTTGTGTGTTATCTATATTATCTGCTCCATCTAATTTTAAAATTTTTGTAACTTCCTTTACATCGTCAATAAAAGTCAACTGCGTAGTTGTATATTCTTTATATTTAAAATTTTCAGAATCATTTAAAGTTATTTCAAAGAAATCTCCGTTTGAATCGTTTTTAAAATCAACATTTACAACTTTTAAATCAAGTTGCTCTTTTATTTCATCAGACTTTTCATTCTCATTCTTAATTTCCAATAAATCGGTTCCTCTTTTTTGATTATAACTTAGTAAAACCCAGGCTAATTCTTCCAAAGTTATTTTTGCAGCCAATGCTTTATTTCTTAAAAAATAGATAGTCCAATCTTTTGGAACACGTTTTTTAATTTCATTCTTAATTTCCGGATTTACTTTCTGTAAATCTTCAATCATTTCATTAAAGGCATCTTCAAAATAAAAATCAAATTTTTTATCTAAGTTCTTAGTTGGTAAGTAAGCTATTTTTGGCTCTTTATCTTCTTTAAATTGCCCACATTTTTTACCATTTCTTTCAAAATCTATTTCAATCTTATAATGTTCAGGCAAGGCATCAAATAAATTTAGAATCAAATGTAAACGGTCCCTTCTGAGCAAATAACGTTCTTTCGTAATTCTTGCTCGATGCAATTTTGTTCTATTCCCTGCTGCACTTTCAATCTTTTGTCCAGCATTAAATTTCGAAAACTCTTGTCCATCCATTGGAATAATTCGAGAGCCAAGAGCAATTATTCTTAAAATTTTATTTTCTTGATCTATTTCAACCAATGCCCAACCTATAGAATTTGTGCCTAAATCCAGACCTAAAATAGTTTTCTTTATATTTTTCATATTCCTAGTAATTTTATTGTTGTAGCAATAACTTTTTCAATTTTACAAAAAAAAATTGAACCTACAAATTATTTTTCCCTTAACAATTTGCAAATTAGAAATATTTCAATTAATATTGTACCATCTGAAAGCAATTCACAATAAGGATTATTCCGTTGTGAAAACATTTAGCGCCTCGCCTATCTGCGGGGCATTTTTTTTGCTAGTTACTTTTTCAAAACTCCAATTTCCGCAATTCTCTAAACATCAATCCTCCCCAAAATATCCCAACAAATAATCTACTGCCAATGCATAACCATTCATTCCGAAACCAAAGATACAGCCTATGGCTACGGGTGAAATTAGAGATTTGTGTCTGAATTTTTCTCTTTTCATAATGTTGGAAATGTGAACTTCGATTACTGGTGTTTTTATTGCTTTTATGCAATCATGTATGGCAACACTTGTATGCGTGAAACCACCTGCGTTTAATATTATGGCATCGCTTTTACAATTTTGCAGCGCATCAATTATTTCTCCTTCAATATTAGATTGGAAATAATCGAGTTCGCAATCTTTTGTTTTTTTTAATCCTTCAAAATAAGTCTCAAAGCTTATTTCACCATATATTTGTTCTTCTCTTGTTCCAAGTAAATTGAGATTTGGACCATTAATTATCGAAATTGTCATTTATGCAAAATTGGAATAGCAATATTAAGCATTTTGTCTCATATCTGAAGATAGAAAAAGGTTTGTCTGAAAATTCTATTTTGGCATATCAGTCCGATGTTGAAAAGCTTCGAGATTATTTTCAAGATAAAATTGAAAGTCCTGTAAATGTTAAAAAAGAAGATATTAACGAGTTTATAGCAGGTTTATACGATTTTCATTTAAGTCCGAGAAGCCAAGCCCGCATTATTTCTGGTGTGCGACAGTTTTTTGATTATTTGTTGTTAGAAAATGAAATTAAAGTTGATCCTACAGAGCAAATCTCCCAACCTAAAACTGGAAGAAAATTACCCGTATTTTTGAGTATTGATGAAATTGATAGACTTATCACTGCAATTGATCTTAGCAAACCCGAAGGACACAGAAACAAAGCCATTTTAGAAACATTGTACAGTTGTGGTTTGAGGGTAAGTGAACTGGTAAATCTCAAATTTTCCGATATTTTTTTCGAAGAAGGTTTTATGCGCATAATTGGTAAAGGAAATAAAGAGAGATTGGTGCCAATTAGTGACCGAGTAGAGAAAGAAATTGAATTGTATGCCAATGGTGTCCGTGCGCATTTAAATATAAAAAAAGGACAAGAAGATTTTGTTTTTCTAAACAGAAGAGGAAGCAAACTTACGCGAGAAATGATTTTCACCATTGTAAAGAATTTGGCAATAGAAGCTGGCATAAAAAAAACAATTTCGCCCCATACTTTCCGTCATTCTTTCGCTACTCATTTGCTCGAAGGTGGCGCAAATTTGAGGGCGATACAAGATATGTTGGGACATGAATCTATCAGCACTACGGAAATTTATACGCATTTAGATCAGAGGTTTTTAAGAGAGGCAATAATTTCTTATCACCCCAGAAATAAAGATAAATAGTTTTAATTATTAATTGATTTTAAGTCAATTTCAATTGGTATTACCAGAAATTTTGCTTCCAATTTTTTCTACTGTGTTCCAATTTCTTGTTGTGAGGTTTTTACCGTAAAATTTCTCCAGATATTCCATTGCTTTAGGAATAGAGGCCATTGATAAATCTAGAATACTTACTATGATTTTTCCTTTTTTTTCTTTCCTGTCCGATTAAAAATAATTTGATTAAATTATATCCTTATAAATGTTTGGTTTTTAAGATAATTTAAATTCTTGGGCTTGAGTTCGAGATCGATTTAATTGTCTCAAAACGACCTTAGTCCCCAAAGAAATTGGGGATTAAAGGCGAACTGAGATTGGTTGATTTTGGAGGTAGCTTCGGAGAAGATCACGAGAAAATCCCAATTTCAGGAGCATTCAAAATAAAGCGCTGGAACGAAAGTCTTATTGTATCGAAGAATTGCGCTTTAAGGTTCTTCGAAAGTCTTGATTTTTTGGTTCTTTTTGCATCAAGGCAAAAGAACATAGAAAGTTTATCGGACGCTAGTGAATTATTTTATAAGATTTATCCTCACTTTCAAAAGGCAATTTTATCTCTGATTCCTTCGTATTTTTCACAAAAGTGCTAGTTCCGTTTTTAGTTCGGCCATTTGGTAGTTTATGATTTCCACCCACGTTTATTCCTCCTAATAGCGCAACGTAAGTTTCAGCCTTTACCATTTATTAATATTTAATGCTTGGCACTTTTACATCCAAGAATCTTCACCAATTTTTATTTTGGCTCTTTCTATAAATTCATTAATGTGCTCTTCGTATTTAACTAAAGTGGACGGTGAACTAGTTAAATCTTTGCAACTTTTAAGCATCGTTTTAAAAACACTGAAAGATCTATTAACATAATCTGTATCAACTGTATAGAGATAGTTCATCATGTTGTGCGTGATGTAAAGAATTCTGTAAGCGTTAGTTTCCACTATAAAAGTATTATCTTGAATGTACGTTTCGTGCAAATAAACTTTAAAATTTCCTTCTTCGCTCACAATTGGTTTTTCATATTGAAACTTTCTACCTTTTTCTATCTGGTCTTTAAAATGTGCAATCATTTTCTTGCATTCATTTAATAAAAAAATAGCTTCTTCTTTGGATTCGAAATGACCCAAGTCATGAAAGGAAATTATCTCTCGCACCAAACCTTTGGCACATTCTATTCCCACAACTTCTTCACTGGGTGCGCGTATGTATTTTTGTAGGGTTTCATATATTAATTCATTGGAAATATCACCTACCCAATCTCTACTGAATTTTTGATCCAAATATTTTGGAATTTTCAAATAACTTTTGGCAAAAAATAATAATTTAAATCTTATTAAAGCTGGAAAATTGTACAACTGAAAAACAGTCATATCCAAACTGCTGTAATATAATTTATAGGTTTTTTGAGCGGCCATCCTTTTAAAGGCTTCATTGATTCCGAGGAGATAATTTTCTAAAGTAAATTCACTTCTGGAAATCGGATTGTATTGAAAAGTAACAGCCGTGCCTTCAATCCCAAGTATTTTGTCAAAAGAAATACTGTAATTAACACAAAGAATTTGTATTTCTTCTGGCGTTAAAGCTGTTTCTCCACGAGCCCGGCGATATGCGCTGTCTCTTGAAAGATTTAAATCAATCATCAACGCCTTGCCCAATGGCAAATCAGAAGGTAATTTCGACTTTATTTGATCAAATAATCTAGTTTGGATATCCATGTTTTTGTTCCATTGAATTTTTGAAGTTAGAAATTAAATTCAAAACTCAAAGAAGAAATTCATGTTTCCTTTTTAGAATTTATAATTCACACCTATACTTGGTAAAATTGGAAATTGATAAATAGTTTCATTTGTTACACGATTGATGTAAAAAATATTTCTTCTATCGTACGCATTTGTAACACTACCAATTAGCTCTAATGTTGTTTCGTTTTTAAACTTAAACTGTTTTTTTACAGTAATATCCAACCTGTGGTAATAAGGTAATCTTTCGCTATTAAATGTGCCCAATTTGGTAGTTATACTTGTAGGGTTAGATGTAGTATAATCTGTTGTGATTCCGCCAGAAAATGGTTCGTTTTGATAATTTCCGGCTGTTGGAGTAAATGGTAATCCAGAACCAAGATTCCATCTTACATTCAATTCCAAATCTTTATTTTTACCAAAAATGTAAGTACCAACCATGTTTACGTTATGTCTTCTGTCAAACACGGGTGCATATTCTTCAAAGCCGTCCCATCTAGTTGATTTTGCAAGAGAATAAGTTGTCCAAAGAAAGAATCTGTTTTTCTGAAATTTCAATAAAATGTCCATTCCATAAGATTGGCCCGATTCAATTATAAAGTCTTTTTTGAAAACATCATCAATTTGAGAAAACTGTGGTGTGTCATCAAAATATTTTCTTTGATTAATATTACTCAATTGGCTAAAATATTTGTAGTAACCTTCAATATTGGCGGTGAAAAATTTATTAAAATCATATTCAGTTCCTATTATTGCGTGATAAGCATATTGTATTCCGTTTTTCACTTCTTTTTCTTTTCCAAATTCGTTGGTAAATTTTTCTTGAACATTTGTTGGAGCAGAAAGTAATCCATTAAATAAATTTACAACATCTTTATCTGACGATGCTGAGGTAAAGTTTTGTGAAAATCTACCGCCACTTGCTTTAAATCTTAAATTTTCAGAGGCGTTGTATTTTAATCCAATTCTTGGTTCCGGAGAAACAGTGCTTAGAGATGGATAAGCTTGCACCCTAAAACTTGGTTGAATTACCCAACGGTTTTTTACCAATCTGTAATTAACATAAGCACCAATTTCAGTATTGTCTTGAGATATTTCTATTTTTTGTTGCAATTCATTTTTCGTAAAGAAATCGGTTTTAAAAATATTTATATTAATTCCATAATTAAACTCACTTTGATTTTTAAGGAAGTAAGTGAAATCAAAACCAAGTTCGGCACCACCAATAGTTGAAGTTCGTGGTTCAGAACCTTCTTCATCAAAGGTTGTGGAGTAATTTGAGCCGTTTATGTGACCTCTAATAAATATTGGAGAGCTTGATGGAACCAATAAGAAATTTACACCTCCACCAGAAGCTTTCCAGTTTAAGTTGGCGATACCTGAATAATTTACGCTGTCTCTATTGTGAAAACCAAAAAATGAAATTTTAGAACCTCCATCTGAGTTTAAAGTTATTTTCCCATAAAGATCTGTAAAATCAAATGGCAAACCTTCACCATTGTTTACTCTTGGATATAAATCTTTAGAAGTGTAATTAAGTAAACTTTGCTTCGCTGTAAAAACATAAGAAGCATTAGCTTTCCCACTTTCAAGTTTTTTACTCATTGGACCTTCAAGTACCACTTTTGCCAAAAAGGGAGAAACAGAAACTCTACCACCAAATTTAGTTCTGTCACCATCTCTATATGTAATGTCCATTATGGAAGATATACGTCCGCCATATCGTGCATCAAATCCTCCGGTGTATATATCTGCATTTCTAATCAATTCTGTTTCAAAAACTGAGAAAAAACCGATTGTGTGAAATGGCTGGTAAATTGTCATGCCATCCAATAAAATTTTATTTTGAATTGGAGTCCCACCACGTACGTATAATTGTCCACCTTGGTCACCCGTGGTTACAACCCCTGGTGTTACGCTTAATGCTCCAACAATATCGTTTTCAGCTCCAACCGAAGGAATTCTTTCAAGTTCCTTTTGATTCATGCTAATAGTTGACATCAATACTTCTGTTCGTTTTTGAATTCCAACTGCACTTACATCAACATCTTCTAACTGTTTTATATCAGAAAGTTTTTCAATTTCGACATCAAATTTCAAAATCAAATCAGCTCCTTCAATAGTAATTAATTTAAAAAAGTTGTTGTAAGCTTGGTTTGATACAGATAAAATGTATTCTCCTCTGTTCACTTTTGGAATTGTAAAAAATCCGTTTAAATCTGTTGCTGCACCTTGAACTAATGAGCTGTCACTTTTATTAAGCAATCTTATGTTTTGAAAAGCTACAGGCTCACCATTTTCTTTGTCAGTTATAAATCCACGAATTGTATAATCTTGAGAAAATGTAAGACCAGAAAAAAATATAATTATTAAAAGAGAAAGTAGAAATTTCATAAAATAAATAAGTATTACAGTTTGCTACCGAAAATTTTCGACAGGAGGCTGTAAAAATAATATTTTTATTTTGAATATTATTTTCCAAAGGCCTGAATTACTTCAGATGCGCCTTTTTTTTATTTTAACGTAAAGAAATCTAGATAAACGGTAATTAACTACTCCTAAATTTTGCAAAAATCAGTTATTTTAACCTTTTAACTTTGCTTTTGCTTCTTCCCAAAAATTATCCATTTCAGTAAGTGAAAGATTATGAATTTCGAGATTGTTAAGTTTTATTAAGTTTTCCATTTCAGTAAAACGGGCAATAAATTTTTTATTTGTCTTGCTAAGTGCATTTTCCGCAATTAGATTATGGTATCTTCCAAAATTCACTATTGAAAAAAGTAAGTCTCCAAATTCATCTTCTTGTTTGTCACTTTTTGTGTCAAATTCATGTTTAAATTCATTTAACTCTTCCTGCACTTTTTCCCAAACATCTTCTGGATTTTCAAATTCAAATCCTACTCCTTTTACTTTGTCTTGAATGCGTTGTGCTTTTACTAAGGCAGGTAAGTTTTTTGGTACACCCTCTAAAACTGAGTTTCTTCCTTCTGTTAATTTTATTTTTTCCCAATTTGCTTTTACTTCCTCTTCATTTTGCACAACTGTGTCACTATATATGTGAGGATGTCTGGTAATTAACTTATCACAAATCCGATTTAGAACAGAACTGACATCAAATTCACCATTTTCACTTCCAATTTTGCAGTAGAATACAAGGTGTAAAAATAAATCACCAATTTCACCTTCTAGTGAATTATTATCTTTCTCTTCAATGGCATCAACAAGCTCATAAGTTTCTTCAATAGTTAGATGTCTTAAGCTTTCTAGTGTTTGTTTTTGATCCCACGGACATTTTTCGCGCAGTTCATCCATGATGTTCAATAATCTTTCGAATGCTTTTAATCTGCTGTCCATATTCTTAATATAAATTTTAGTGCGTAAAGTTAATTAGTTTAATTTTGTAACAATGAAATACTCGTTTGCGGTCATCTTTTGTTTAACATTTAGCTCTTATTTCTCTCAATGGGATAATTGGGGACTTGAATTGAAAGCAAAAGGTGGCATTTTGATTGCACACCGCGGCGTTATGGCTCACATACCTCAGAATCATTCAAAAGCCATTGAATTTACAGTTTTTCATCAAACTAACGGTTCTAAATTTTGGCACAAAGCTTATAAATATCCCACATTAGGCGCAACCTTTTTTGCCGGAAGCGTTGGCAATAGTGAAATTTTAGGGAAATATTATGGTTTATATAGCTTTTTAGATTTGCCATTTATTCGTAAAGAGCATTTTGTATTTTCTTCAAAATTGGGTGTTGGTATAGGTTATGGTACAAAAGTATACGATCCGATACTAAATCCTAAAAATGCTCCAATTTCCACTCATGTTAATGTGCAAATATGTTTAGGCCTTAAAGTAAATTATCTCTTTGGTAAAAATGAATTGGGCTTTGGGCTAGATTTAACTCATTTTTCAAACGGATCTAACAAACAGCCAAATCTTGGTTTAAATCTTCCGTTCTTTGGACTTTCTTATGGTAGAAAAATTAGAAGTTCAGCTTTTATAGAAAAAGATTTTGTGCAAGAAAGAAAACATACTTTTAATATTATTGGTATTTTATCTAGGAAGCAAGTTGCCCCATTTGGAAGTAAAAATTACGGAATTTATGCAATAAATGCTAATTACCAAATTCTTTACAATGCAAAAACTGGCTTTGAAACAGGTTTAGATTTAATTAGTAAACAAACCATAATTGATTACAAAGATGCCATAAAAACTCAGGCAGATATTTTGCAACTGGGTGCATATGCGGCGTACATTCTTCCATTCGGTGATTTTCAAATAATTGTAGGTATGGGTGCGTTTATCAGAGATAAATATAATCCCGATGATTTATTTTATCATAGAACTGGAATGCGGTATCAAATAAACAAACACTTGTTGGCAAATATTACACTGAAATCCAACTGGGCCAAAGCAGATTATGTTGAGTGGGGGATTGGTTATACATTTTAATATGAAATATACATTAATATGTTTATTGGCGCTTGTTGCTTTCTCTTGTAAGAAGAAAGAAGACAGAAGTTGCTGGAAAGGTTGGGGAGAAGATATTGTGAAAACTATTACTCTTGAGAAATTTGAAGGACTTTTCGTAACCGAACGCATTGAAGTAACGCTCGTAGAAGACACTCTTAATTATGTAATTCTTCGAGGCGGAAGCAATATGTTAAATAACATTGAGGCCTATGTTGACGAAGAAAATTTCCTTCAACTCCATAATAAAAATAAATGCTACTTTTTAAGAGGATACAAACGCAAAATTAAAGCAGAAATTCATTTTACAGAACTGTATAATATAAACTGTGAAAGCAGTGAATCATTTACCTCATTAAACACTTTAAATATTAATTACCTAACCCTTTTAATAAGAGATGGCGGCGGAAATGTAAATCTTAAATTAAATTCTAAACAAGTGAATGCCACTGTAGCTCATGGTTATGGAGATTTTGTTTTAAGTGGTGTAACAGAAAATTTATACGTTGCTTTAGGAGGTTATGGCTTTTGCAATACGCAGAATCTACAAGTATCTGATTCACTTACATTTTCCTTGAATTCTGCCGGAGCGGCGAAGTTAAACATAGCAAATGCGAAGGTAAAAGGAAAATTAATAAGCACAGGAGATGCTTACTTAAAAGGTCAACCCTTATCTATTGAAATTGAAAATAGGGGAGATGCCGAAGTAATTTACGAATAATCGTTATTTTTGTAATATGAAATTAATATTATTATCTATCGGGCTTTTGGCAATTGCTTTTGCTGGCATTGCAATTAAAATTTGGGCAAAAAAGGGAGGTGAATTTGCCGGAACTTGCGCAAGCAACAATCCCTTTCTACAAAAAAAAGGTGCAGCTTGCGGGTTATGTGGCGCTAGAC
>JBBSUQ010000114.1:0-10510 GCA_038234235.1 Flavobacteriales bacterium | reverse complement strand
GAATGTTATTATTGGGATAACAAACACGGAAATTTTATAGCAGGAGTTAAAATGTTGATTGGAAGTGTGATCGGTAAAACACTAGATGATTCTGTGCAAGGTAAATTGAGGGTTTAAAAATAAAAGTTGGTACGAAATACACCGAAATTTTTCGGCACGTACCAACTTGTTTACAAATCAGAAGGCTATTCTCACCAAAACCTACCTATCAAAATAAAACACCAATTTCCTTTTATCTCCCATGAGTTTTGAGAGTAAGTCAATCATGTTTTTTTCGGCTTTGTCTTTTAAATTGAGTAATTCTACATTTCTTTTCAATTTCTCAATGGCACGATTTTGTAAAATTTTTCTTTCATTGTCAGACCATGAGCCGCTTTCTTGAAATATTTCTGTTTGGGTAGGATTCATTTCTAAACTTAATATTTTTGGTTTTGGTAGGTTAAACCAAACCGTATCTTTATTATGTGAGATTTCATAATTTTTTTTAGTCAATTCAAACCCGTAATTAACGTTGCCTTTTATAATTAAGGTTAATCTTCTTTTAATTTGTTGCATTCTTAATCCATATTTTATTTCATCGGGATCCGTCATGCGCTCTAAACTGCCTAAAATTTTCTCCTTAACTTCTGTGTAAAATTCTATTGTGTCAACCACAACTTCGTCTTTATAATTAACTGTTGCAATTTCCGAAATGGTTTTAATAGCTTCAATATGCAAAGGGGTATCGTCAATCAAAAAATCAAGATCGTCTCCATCAGACTTAAAAAATTTGAAATATATAAATAGAACTATTCCCGCTAAAATGGCGGTCACCACAATATTTTTTAATAATCGGAGGTAACTATTTCGTTGCATTTCTTGGTTTTATTTGAACTTCTATATTTTCTAAACCTGCCTTGCTGAAAAAATCAATAACAAACATTTCCGCATTGTTTTCTGCTTCTTTGTAAATGTTAGATTGGTTAATTTGTTTCAAAATAGCCATTTCGCCTTGTTTCATTATTTTATTTTTATCTTCCTGAGTAAAGCTAGATCTCAAACCATTCACATCTTGCATTTCTGTTATTATTTTGTTGGGATCCATTGCAAAAGAACTAATTTCTGATGGTGGAAGAGTAATAATGGTTTTACCATCTACTTCTTTAATTTCAGCCTCCATTAAATTCACACCCGCCTTTATTTTCGCTTTGCAAGAAATTAATATTTTTCTGTCTCCGAATTTATACCACTCGGGTTCATCGTTTAATTTCACAACTTTACCTATAGAATATTCAGTTGTTGAGAGCATTCCAATTTTTCTCAATGAATAAATATCCGCCTTAGGAATTTTCTTCTCCGAACAAGAAAAACTTACAATTGAAATTAAAAATATTACGTAAATTAAATTTTTCATTTTATTTTAAAATAACCAATTAGACCAATAAATCAACATTAAAAAACTGCCAAGGTCATCATTTCCATTCCAATTCTTAGTGCGTCTTCATCAATATCAAATTTAGAATTATGCACACCATGAACAATCCCTTTTTCTTCATTTCTAACTCCCAAACGAAAAAAACAAGCAGGTATTTTCTGACTGTAAAATGAAAAATCTTCTGCCGTGAGTCTAATTGGCAAATCATGCACTTTTTCTGCTCCTAAAAAACCAATTGCTTTATCACTTAACTTTTTCGTAGTTACAGGATCATTCGTTAAAAATGGATAACCTTTGCTTATTTCAATTTCTACTTCGCCACCCAAACCAGCGACAATTTGCTTCACTTGGTTTTCAATCAATTCCAACGCTTCTTTCCTCCAAGCTTCATTCATTGTGCGAAACGTGCCTTTTATATAAACATTTGAAGGTATTATGTTTGTTGCACCCAAAGCTTCAAAATGGCCGAAAGACAATACGCATGGAATTTTGGGATCACATCTGCGACTAACTATGTTCTGCAAACTGGTAACCAAAGTACTTCCTATAAAAATAGAATCTGTAGTTTGGTGCGGTGTTGCGCCATGTCCGCCTTTTCCTTTAAGATGAATGTAAATTTCATCACAAGATGCCATGTACAATCCTTCTTTAAAACCAACTTCGCCCACTGGCATATCTGGAAACACGTGTAGAGCATAAATTTCTTTAACCTTTGGATTTTCCAATACGTTTTCAGCAATCATTAAAGATGCACCACCCGGATTTTTTTCTTCTCCTGGTTGAAATATCAGTTTCACACTTTGAGGTAATTTATCTTTTAAATCTTGCAGAATTTTTGCAGTTCCAAGTAAAATAGAAGTATGTACATCATGCCCACAAGCATGCATTATTCCATCGTTTTTGCTTTTATAATCGTGTTCGTTTTCTTCTTGAATAGGAAGCGCATCCATGTCACCTCGCAATGCAATGCAAGAATTATCCTGTCTTTCTAATTCAGATAAATTTTGGTTTTCAGTTTGAATAAATGCCACAATTCCTGTCCCTGCAATACCTTTCGTAAAAGGAATATTCCATTTTTCAAGTTGTTTGCAAACGTATTCCATTGTCTCAAATTCTTGGTATGAAAGTTCAGGGTGCTGATGCAAATACCTTCTGTGCTCAATAATTTCAGCATGTAATTCTTTTGCCTTTTGTTTTATAAGTTCGTGAATTTCGTTCATTTCTTATTTGTCAAATTTCAATTTTCTACTTCTTTGTATAAAGATTAACTCTTAAATATCAAACCCGATTCCAAAATAATAGACCGGTTTGTCTGTCAAAATTCCGTTCTGCAATCCCCAAGCTGCATCAAATTTAAGTAAATAACCGAAAACTTTGGCACGCAACCCACTTCCAAATCCTGCAATTATTGGTTCTCTTGCATTAAATATTTTAATTGTTACAGGTTTATCTACTATTGTTTGCGTATTAAAAAAGTTATCAGCACTGTAGGGATTAGAGCCCGTCCAAGCTGAACCTACATCAGCAAAGACCAAAAGTTGTAAGCTTCTAAAGAAGTCAGAGGACAAAGTTTTTTTAAATAAAATAGAAGCCAAATTCAACCGCAATTCTGAATTGAAAACAGCAAAAGAATTTCCATTTCGTGCATTTTGTATAAATCCTCTCATTGGCGTGGCAATAGTTTGATAAGCAAAATTTTGAGAAGGATCAACTGTTATTGTTTTATCGAAACTAACTTTTGGACGAAGAAACCAATCGTCTGTTGCGCCCAAATAATACAATAATCTTTTGGTTCCTAAAGAAGTACTTGCCGAAATTCTATTTATCCAATAAATGTTTCGTGAAATTTTTTTGCCATATCTTGTATCAAAACCAATGTTTACCATATTTCCTTTTGCTCCTGAAAAGGTATAAAAATCTTCTACAAAGAATTTAGATTTCCAGCCTTGCCAAGTGTTTATTTTTTGAGAATAACTATTGTCGATTATAAATTCACTTTTAAAACTAGATTGGTGTTCATTAATGGGTTCTCGCACTAGAGATGGTGTGTTTTCGGTTAGAAAGTTCGTTCTGTCATATCTATAACCAAAAGTGTTTTTCCAAGCACAAATTTCGTTGATCGGAAACGAAATTTGATCTCTAATTTCATACGTAATTAATTTAAAAATTGCGTTTTGTTGATCCCGGTCTGTATAAGATCTTCTGTAAAAAAGTAAATTATGATCTATTCGTTTTTTGTGTAATTGAAGCTCCAAAAAGAACTCTAAAGAGGGCTTACTCAAGGGCGTTCTAATTCCTCCTACTAGGCGATAATCTTCCATAAGATCAGCGATAGAAGCAGTATAAAAAAAGCTTGGACCACTTGCAAAATATTCTGATCCCTGCCCCGGATATTTTTGATAACTGAGATTTGCATAATTATTATCCACTCCAAGTTTACTTTTTTCTTTAGTAAAATTGAGACTGTAAATTTGTTTTAATATTCTTTTTTCTTCCAATTTCTTAGTTAATTTTTCTTCAAATCGTGTGGTATCATTTCCATACGTTTCATTTTCAAAAAGATAAATTGTTTCTTTTATAAATTTACCGTCTGCACTGGTTTTTATTACAGAGTAACTTGTAGAATCTGTAGATTTCTGAGTTTCAATTTCTATATTTTGATTACGATATTTCTCTTCAAAATAATAATTAATTGAACTTTCTTGAAATTCAAAAACTTGATCTAATTTTTGGTCTGAAATGCATTTATATGTTGGCGTACCAAAAGTAATAATGTAATTTTCATTTTCAATTGCGAAATCTAATACATTTTGGTCAAAATTACTCTTTACGTTTTGTTTGTAAATCGAAGTGTAATGCACAATTGTATCAACTGCAATGATAGTACTGTCTTTTAAAAGATTATGTAATTGATAGGTTCCTGACTGATCACTTAAAAAGTAATATTCGTTTTTAATTCTTTCTTTAATTTTCAATTCATTTTGTGGAGAATCACTTAATTTTTCAAGCAAAACTATATTTTTATCAGCGTTTTGCAAAGGGTATTTAAACAAATCATACTGGCTATTCGTAATGATTTCTGATTTTTTTCTCGGCATAGTATCTGAATTTCTTGTAGAAGAAAATAAAATGGCAGCACCATCTTTAGTAAAACTAGGAAATACATCATCGTATGCATCATCAGTAAGTTTTTGGACTGAATTTCCGGCAATTCTATAAAGGTAAAGATCAGTTTGTCCGTTATTTACGCCACTAAAAATCATTGTTTTTCCATCCGGGGCGTATTCAAAACTGTTCACTGCTTGAATGTTTTTTAATTCAATGTGGGTTTTTTCCTTGTCTTCAACTGTGTAAATATCCAAAAACAAACTGCCTTTAGATTCATAAATCATTGCCAAAGCAGAAGTGAGAGGATGCCATGAAATAATAGGATAAGTTAGATCTTGAATTCTAAATATTTTGTGCCCAATTTGATTTATTTTCTCTCCCTTTTTTTTGTTAGAAAGATCATTTTCCTTTAAATAAACTTTAACTTTTCCATGATCAAAAACTGAATAGGCATATAAATTTTCTTCTTTGTTAGTCTTATATTCTAGTAACTGTTGTCCGGCTTTAAGTTTAAAATCTTCTTTTGGTAGTAGAGGAATTTCATCTTCTGAGAATTTTGATTTATAAAAAGCAAACATATCTTTCATAAAATATTCTGCTGGAAACTGAAACATCGTTTTTATGGTTTTATAAATATCTCCACTATATTCTGTAAGATATAAAGCATTGATGAGCTCATTTTTACTGTAACGTGTTTCTAGGTATTTAAAAAATATAAAACCTGCATTTGCCTGGTTCACTAAATTTTCCTGTCTCAAAAACTCATTAGAATTATTGTTTTTTATTTCATTTTTCAAGAAAATTTCAAATTCACTGCACCATTCATTAGTTAAGTATTTTGCGAAACCTTGCACAAACCAAGGCGGAAAGGTTTCTATTGAAGCGTCAGACCAATTTTGGCTTAAAATTATTTCTTGAATAAGCATTTGAGCACAAACTTCTCTTATTTGTTTTTCAAAAGAAATGCGTTCGCCAGTATAATATAAAATTAATTTTTCTGAAATCAGTTGACTTTGAGCACCAATAGGATTTCCTAAACTATAATTTCCGATGTTGGATTGACGAAAATCTTGCAAGGATTTAAAAATAATTACAGTTGGTTTGGCTTCTGATTTAAAATTTAATTGACTTTCTAAAGACTTTAATTCTTCTGACAAAATGGTTGAGCAAAATGTAGCTAAACTATCTGCACCTGAATAAAAGTAGATAGGATATGGAGTAAAATCTTTGTAAAACCACTTAAAGCTTCCTTCAAACTGCACCCTATTTTTCCCGAATTCAACATTATCTCCGGTATAGAATTGTGACCGAACAATAAATGGTAAACAAAAAATAACGGATATTAAAATTCTAATCATGATAATTTAAATCTTCCCAAAAGACGGGCAAGGTAAAAATACACATTTTTGTTATCAGAAGAATTTAAGTTTACTCCAAGAGCAAATTGCATCCGCGAATATCAGAATGGTCAAAGCGCCCATTTAGTTGAAAAGTATTTTCGGAAACCGTGCCCAAATCTTGTGTGGCTATGAAAGAGCAACTGTAAATATTTGCTAAATCTATTACATTCAAACCACCAATTTTGTTGGGTTTACCAATGGAAAATGGATCATTTACATCTCTTGTTTGCACTTTGAACCAAGGTTGCATATTAAATATTCCCTGCTCATTACTATATGCCTGTGAAAGCAATTCAGCCATTCCGTATTCAGAAGAAATGCTGTTGACATTTAAACCCTTTTTGAGTCTCCTGTGCAATTCATTTTTAGAAAGTTCTTCTCTACGGCCTTTCATTCCGCCTGTCTCAATAATTGTTGCTTGTGACAGATTAATATTTTTCTCCGCCAAGTCGAGTAGGGCATAAGAAACTCCAAAAATGACTACTTTTTTATTTAGAGAAATTGCATTTTGGTAGCGCTGTAAAATTTCTTCTGGTGATTCAAGCAAAAACCCGCTCATATTATTTTGTGTCAATTTTATGAGTTCGTTTACCATATATACCAAGCTGGAATCTCCTTGTTGGATATAATTTGGCAACAGTGCTAGAATTATCTGATCTTCAATTTTTCCAATTTCACGCTCATAAATAGATGTAAAATTTTTTTCATATAAACTTATATCTGCCACATAGTGTTTGCTGCGTGTACTTGTTGTTCCGCTACTAAAGAAAATTTTTTCAGTCTGCGATTTAGTTGAAATCTTATGACTTTTAAAAAATGAAATAGGTAAAAACGGAATATCTTGTGAATTAACAGGTTTTTTGCGATTAAGCTGCGACACAAAATCACTATAAACTGAATTTTCTTTTGTTTGAAAACGAAAAATTTCCAGTGCCAGCTTTTCAAAATCCGCATCTGATTTGATATTTAGTAAATCATCAAAAGAAAATTCCATGGTTACAAAGTTAAGTTAATATTGTAAGTACATTTAAGCAATTTTTTATTGTTTGCTTACATTTTAAAACCACCTATTTCTTCAACTTAAATTTTTATATTTACTTCAAATATTTTGAGTTATTTTCTGTAAAATTATTCATTTGATTTCAAGTAATTTGCGATTATATTTATTATGAAATTAAAATAATATGACTATTACATTGAACATAAAAGAAAATTCAAAATCGGGAAAAGTCTTTCTTGAATTTTTAAAATCTTACGTTTCACAGGATAAGGATATTGAAATTTTAGATGATTCTGGTTACAATCCATTCTTTGTTGAAAAAATAAATCGTGCGCAAAAGGAATATAAAGAGGGAAAAACTGTGACTATTAAACATTATAAATTATGGGAAAGTTTAGGGTTGAAATAGGAGTAACAGCATTAAAAACATTATAAGTCTGGTAATCAATCTAACATTAATAAAATTGAAATTATTTTAAAAGAACTTAGCGAAACAACTACCTTTGGAACAGGTAAGCCTGAAAGAATGAAGTACCAAATTTCTGAAATTTGGTCTCGAAGAATTAATTCAAAAGATCGTTTGGTTTATGAAATAATCAATAGTGACGTTGTAGTTTTGGTGATTTCTGCTGATGGGCATTATTTGGATAAATAAAATACTAAATCTAAACAATTCAGTTCCAACAAAACCTTATTAATTTTTCACTAAATTTGTTCGTGCTGAAAAAGATTATTTACTTTATTTTATTTTCTGTTTTCCCCATTATTTCAAAGGAAAATGAGTTATTTCTTTTAGTATCAGGTAATAATTATAATGATTTTTTAATTTTTCAAAAAGCGCGTTTTTTCATTGTAAATGCGGAATCTGGCTTTAAAAATGTTGCATTATGATTTTTAAAGCAATAAAAAAATCTTTAATTTTTACTTTTCTAATTTTTAGTCATATTATTTTTAGTCAAGGAGTTAAAGTATATGACAACAACTTTGAAGGAACATACAATAATATCATTGAAAAACTCGACAAAGAGATAAACAACGAACAAAATTGGACAAAGAAGAAAATAGAGCTTATATGCCTAAAAAGTGATTTTTATTGTAAAAATTGGGATTATGAACTTGCAAATGATATTTTAGAAAAAATTCCTCAAAAAAGCATCACTAAATTTCATTGTGGAGGAAGAGTCAATTTAGCAAAAGCAATATTTTTAAAATATGATAATGAGCCAGAGAAAGCTGAAAAACTTTACAAATTGGCTATTGAAGAATTTTCAAAAATTAAAGACACTTCTGCATACCTTTATGCTAATATAGAACTAGCCGAGTTTTATAGAAAATACAGTCAATATGAAATAGGATTTAAAGTACTGGCAAAAGTGGAGCCCTTTTTAAACAAAAATAAATCTAAAAAACTTGATCCAATCAAAATTAAATTCTTTCACAGAAAGGCAGCCTATTTGAATGAAACAGCCAAACTAAAAGAATCAATATCTTTTTCAAGGCAAAGCATTGAATTAGCAACCGAATACTCAGATTTATATGTTTTGGCAGTATCATATAATGAACTTGGGTTTTCTTATAAAAATTTGCCAGATAATAGAAAACAAAACTTAGACTCAAGTGTCATGTTTTACAAAAAATCTGAACAATATTTTAGACAACTTGGCTTTGATAAAGAGGCAATATATGTTAAACAAAATTGGGTAACTGCATATTCTCATAATGATAGAGATCCTGTTGAAGTGATAATGTGGTTTAAAGAAATAGAAGATGAAGTAAAAAAGAAAAACTTGAAGTATCAATTACAAGATGTATATTTGAATCTACACTCAAAATATAAAGAATTAGGTAATTATAAAACTTCCTTGTTTTATTTTCAAAAATATCATACTGCCGTTAATGATTTTATCAATTCCGAAAAAACAAAGGAAATAGCCAAAATTAATGATCAGTTAAAATCTTTTAAACTATCAACAGAAAACTTAGCCATAAAAAAGAAGGTTAAATCTAAACAGTTTGAAATCAGTGTGAATAAATTTTGGTTAAAATGGTATTTTTACATAATTGTCTTACTCTTTATATTATTGAGTTCAGTATTTTATTTGTTATTAGAAAGACGAAAAACAAATAAAAAATTATTAGTTAAAAATGAAGAGAAAGATGTACTAATTCAAGAAATTCACCATCGAGTAAAAAACAATTTACAATATGTAAGATCTTTAATGGAATTGCAATTATCTATTATTTCAAAAACCGATGATCGTACCAATCTGGAAGACGTTTCAAGAAGAATACAAGCAATGACTTTGGTTCATGAAATGTTATACACTGAAACTGAAAGTCAGGGAATATCTATAAAAGAATATTTAGGCCAATTAATTGAAAATTTGAGTATTGGCTATAATGCTACACCTGTAATAAAAATACATTTTGATATACTGGATGTGGAATCGAGTATAGCGGACGCCACATCTTTAGGAATCATTTGCGCTGAACTTTTCAATAATTCTGTAAAACATGCATTTAAAGATGTGATGGAACCACTTTTTAGTATAAAATTGTCTAAAGTTTCAAGAAATTTGGAGTTGATTGTGGAAGACAATGGGAAAGCTTCGATGTCAGATTCCATTTTAATCCCTAATGAAACTGAAAGAGATTCATCGATTCCGTATGAGAAATTCGATTTAAACACCACTGAAACTGAGGACGAAATCAGGCGAAAATTGGGAATGCGGATAATTGATATTTTTGCAAGACAAATAAAAGGAAAATATGAGGTAGATAATTCTAATGGTTTTAAATTTAAACTTACTTTTAAACCTTCAATAATTTATTAGAATGGCGACCAATTTAATTAAAAAAGTAAAAATATTAATTGTTGATGATGACATTATTATCGCAGAAACATTAAGTTTTTATTTGAGAGAACTGGGAGTAAAATTTATAAAAATGGCACATGACGAAGCTGCTGCCATGGAGAATATAAATTTATGGATGCCAGACATTGTTCTTTTAGATATTCGCTTGGACCAAAAAGAGGAGGGTTTAACAATAGGGAAAATTCTTTCTGAGCAAAAAATGATACCTTATATGTACATAACTGCACATTCTGATTTAAAACTTGTTCAAAAAATTATTAAAACAAATCCGAATGGATATTTAACAAAGCCAATAAACAAAGCTTCTTTAATTGTTGCTTTTCATACACTTTTAGATATTGTAGAAAATAAGAATAAGGTGGTGCTCAATTTCTTAAAAAAGGATGATATTTCCATACAAACCGAAGACATTATATATTTTCAAGCATCGGGAAATTATTGGGAGTTGGTAAGTTACAAAGGTCGCCAGTTATTAAGAAGTAATTATGATGAGATAATGAAAGAACTTTCTGAAAAAAAGTTTCAAAGAATTCATAGATCATATATTGTAAATCTTTCAGCAATTACAGATATGTCTGCAACGAAAGCAAAAATGATAAATGGTCAACTTTTACCTGTTTCAAGAAATTTTAAATTAAATAACTGAATTTAAGATAGCAATTCTGTTTATTTAACTTGAAATGACAATTGAGTCTATTTCGAGACCTGCAGT
>JBBSUQ010000113.1:0-10556 GCA_038234235.1 Flavobacteriales bacterium | reverse complement strand
TATTTAAAAATTCATGAGATTCACAACATTGATATTTTACCCATTGTAGAAGACAGGCTTAAATTTCAATTAATTGATCTTAGTACCGAGGAAATAAAAGAATTAAAAATAAATACTTTCACTGATCTTTCAGATAAACAGAATATCTGGCACAGGTTAAAAGGCAAACTTGGAATTTAAACAATTAACCAACGGTAGTAAAAGCATTTTCAATATGCTCTAAATCTGTTCGATAAGAATTGTGCACAATTGAAACCACATCAAATCTACAATCAGCATTAATATTTTCTTGTTTTATGAATTCATTTGCAGCTTTTATAATTTGCTGTTGTTTTGTTCTCGTAACTGCTTTATAAGGCTCTCCAATTTCTGCAGTTTGGCGGGTTTTAACTTCTACAATTACCAATTCTTTTTTATCCATACAAATTAGGTCAATTTCTAGATGTTTAAATCTAAAATTTCTTCTTAAAATTTCGTAGCCCTTTGCCCGCAGGTGGTTTTCTGCCAATCGCTCGCCATAGATACCAAATTCAATGTGTTCCATAAATCGAATATACGAATATTGAACTCAAATCAAAGAAAGATGTATAAAAAAACATGAATCATTATTTATTAATTTTTTGTTTATCCAGTTTCTTTTTCTGTAATAGTCAGGAAATATGGTTTTCTAACAATTCCAAAGTATGCTCTGAAAGTATTAATGAAGTTTATTTAAAAACGGAGAAAAAAGATACGTTTCATCATAAAATTTACTTTCTTTTTTCAAATTCAACCATGATCATTTCAGAAGAAAAATGTGATTCTATAATTGCAGATGTTTTTAATGGAGCTTCACTTTATTGCGGTTTGGAAAACGATCCTTTGCAGACTGAAGGTACATATATTTTACACAAAATGTTTGCGCTTTGCACTTATGCTTCAGCAAGTTCTTGCTCTATTTCACAGAAAGTTGAAGCCAATGAGTTGAGTAATTTGAAAGTTGCAAATGATGTTTCATATCAAAATACTCCGCTTTACTTTCCTATGTCAGAAATGTACAAAATAGAGTTATGGCAAGATGACCAACCAGTTTTAGTGAGTGCCAAATATGGGAAAGGAAAAGTTATTTTCGACGGTGCTTATGCAAGATTTTATTGTGAAAACTGGATTAATGATGGTTTAATAGAAGAAATTTTTAGATATCTAATTGAACGCTAAATTTAAATTTCCCCCATTAATTCTAATGTTTCTTTACTAGCTGCTTGCTCTGAATTCTTTTTTGAGTTGCCAATTCCTCTGCCAAAAGGTTTGTCATTTAAATGCACTATAGTTTCATATTCCCAAACCTGCCCGCTGTTGTTTTCTGAAATCACGATAAATTCAATATTCAATCGATTCTTTTGGCACCAAATGTATAATTTAGATTTAAAATCTATTTCTTCTTCTAAAACCTTGTTCAGATCCACATATTTTTTAAAAATATATTCTTCGATACATTTTTTAGCATCATTGTAACCTCCATCCAAATAAATCGCACCGATTAATGCTTCTAGAGCATTGCCTTCCAAAGTTGATAGATTAATAGTTCGACCTTGCTGGTATTTAAGAAACGTTCTAAGTCCAATTTCTTCTGCTATGGCCGAAAGCGTTTTCCTGTTAACTATCTTAGATTTTATTTTAGATAAATATCCTTCATCTTCATTGGGATAAAGTTTAAATAGCATATGGGCTACTACGGCATCCAAAATGGCATCCCCTAAAAACTCAAGGCGTTCATTGGAAAGAATATCGGTATTATGAGATAGTGATTTGTGGGTTCTTGCTCTATCAAAAAATTCAAGGTTCTTTACTTTATATCCGAAAACTCTATTAATAAATTTATGGAAATCTCTTTCCTCTTTATTAATTGATTTTTTAAAGAAGAACTTGAACAATTAAGCTTGATATTTTTTAACAATGATGCTCGTGTTATGACCTCCAAAACCGAAAGTATTAGAGAGAGCAACATTAACAACGCGTTTTTGAGCTTTATTAAATGTAAAATTTAAATTATTATCTAATTCAGGATCGTCAGTAAAGTGATTAATTGTAGGTGGCACAATATCATTTTTAACAGCCAATATAGTTGCAATGGCTTCAATTGCGCCAGCTGCACCTAGTAAATGACCTGTCATAGATTTTGTAGAACTTATATTCAATTTGTATGCGTGCTCGCCAAAAACTTTTTGTATTGCTTTCGTTTCTGCAATATCACCAAGTGGTGTAGAAGTCCCATGAACATTTACATAATCTATGGCATCGGCTTCAATTTCGGCATCTTTCAATGCATTGAGCATACTTTTTTGAGCACCTGTTCCTTCTGGATGTGGAGCAGTCATGTGGTATGCATCGCCGGACATTCCGCCACCGATAACTTCAGCATATATTTTAGCACCTCTTTTAATTGCGTGCTCATATTCTTCAAGAATTAAAGCACCACCGCCTTCGCCTAATACAAAACCGTCTCTGTCCAAATCGAATGGTCTAGAAGCAGTTTCAGGAGAGTCGTTTCTTGTGGATAAGGCTCTTAAAGCATTGAAACCTCCAACCCCAACTTCATTTACGGCAGCTTCAGATCCACCAGTAACGATGGCGTCTGCTTTTCCTAAACGAATAAGGTTAAATGAATCTATAATGGCATTGGTTGCAGATGCACAAGCAGACACAGTAACATAATTAGGACCTCTCAATCCATATTTTATTGAAATGTGACCCGATGCAATATCTGCGATCATTTTTGGAATAAAGAATGGATTGAATCTTGGAATTTTGCCACCTTCAAAAAAGTTTTGACACTCGTCTTGAAAAGTTTTCAAACCACCAATACCAGATCCCCAAATTACTCCAATTCTATCTAAATCTGGATTTGATTCCATAAGTCCAGCATCTGCCATGGCTTCGGAAGCCGAAACCATGGCATACTGTGAAAATTGGTCTAATTTCCTAGCTTCTTTTCTATCTATGAAATCTTCAACATTAAAATTCTTAACCTCGCATGCAAATTGGGTCTTAAATAAAGACGCATCGAATTGTTGTATGGGTGCCGCGCCACTTTTGCCACTTATTAGACCCTCCCAAAATTCTGGGACAGTATTTCCAATAGGCGTAAGTGCGCCAAGACCTGTTACTACAACCCTTTTCAATTCCATAATCGCAGTTTAATTAAATAATTTTAATGCAATTCTTTTTAATTTGCGTTTTTCTCGATATAAGAAATTGCATCTCCAACAGTTTGGATAGTTTCTGCTTGATCGTCTGGAATAGCAATGTTAAATTCTTTTTCGAATTCCATTATCAATTCTACTGTGTCAAGAGAATCTGCTCCCAAGTCATTTGTAAAGCTCGCTTCGTTGTTCACTTCACTCTCTTCAACCCCTAATTTATCTACAATTATAGATATTACTTTTGATTTTATATCAGACATTTCTTACTTTTTAATTGGTTATTTCCGCTTGCAAAGAAAAACAACCTTGAACTAAAAAGCAAAATAAATAACAATAATTATATCAGCAATGTGCATTTATAAATTTCAATTATTGTTAATAACTAGTAAATACGGGCAGTGCATAAGGCTTTCAACTCAAATAAAAAGTCAAAATAATTTATGACATAAGCTTTTAAATCGGTTTTTGTAGCAAATATTCGGTGCCTTTTCTAATTTTGCAGCATGGCGAGAATAAGAATTGCAATATTTGCTTCAGGAAAGGGAACCAACGCAAACAACTTAATTAATCATTTTAAAGATAATGATTTGTACGAAATCGCTTTTCTACTTTGCAACAAGCAAGATGCTCCAGTAGTTAAAATAGCAGAAGATAACTCCGTGGAAGTATTGACCTTTGATAATGCACAAGTAGAAAACGGTGATTTTTTGCTAGATATTTGTACCAACCAAGGCATTGACGCTATTTTGTTAGCTGGATATCTAAGAAAAATACCTGAAAGTATTATAGCGCATTATCCTAAAAGAATTTTAAATGTTCATCCTGCACTTTTACCGAAATTCGGTGGCGCAGGTATGTACGGAAAGCATATTCACAAAGCTGTGCTTGACAATAATGAAGAAGAATCTGGTGTAACAATTCATTTTGTAGATGAACATTATGATAGTGGTGACAAAATAGCTCAGTTCTTTTTTAAAATTGATAAGGAAGAAACGGTTGAATCACTTGCAAACAAAATATCTGATATTGAAAAGAGATATTATCCAATTGTTGCTGAAGAAACTCTAAAAAAGTTGTACCATGATTGAGTTTTTTAATAAAATATCTGGACCTCAAATTTTTAAGGCAAGTATGGTTTTGTTTGCTGTAATTGATGTTGTAGGCTCAATACCAATTATTATAAAACTTAAAGAACGAAGTGGCGAAATTCACGCTTTACGAACCAGTACAGTTGCATTAGGAATAATGATTGGCTTTTTAATTCTGGGAGAAAGTATTTTAAAACTTTTTGGAGTTGAAGTAGCATCCTTTGCAGTGGCAGGTTCTTTAATATTATTTGCCATGTCGTTAGAAATGATTTTAGGCGTTAAACTTTTTAGAGATTCGGTTTCAGGAAAAACGGCCAGTGTAGTCCCCTTAGCATTTCCAATTATTGCTGGTGCTGGAACGATGACCTCAATTATTTCACTTCGCGCTGAATACGCCATGTTAAATATTATTATAGCAATTTTTATTAATGTATTATTTGTTTTTGTAGTATTAAAACTTACGAGAAGAATTGAAAGATTGCTGGGAGAAGGTGGTATTGCAATTTTACAAAAGGTTTTCGGAATAATTCTCTTGGCAATTGCTGTTAAGTTATTTTCTACAAATATGAAACTTATGTTTGTTTAGACTCACTTGAATATTAATCTCAGTTGGTTTCTAAATTATAAGGCACAAAAAAACTGGAATCGATAATCATTAAGTAGATTAATCGACCCCAGTTTTCAGTAGAATTTATCTTTTTCTTGATAAATCAAAGATTTATTTTAAGATATAATCTTAGTTAGACAAAGCTCCGTTTACTGCTGCTTTGGCTTTTTTAGCTCCTGATTGAAGTTTAGACTCCATGTCTTTAATTTCAGAAGAGATTTTTTCTTTGACATCATCCGTCAAATCATGACCAATTTCTGAAAATCTTTCTTTTAAGATCATAAAATTCAAAAGTAAATCGTCTTTTTTGTTAACTAATTTTGTTTTGATTTTAGTCGCTTTTTTAGAAATATCTTTTCTTGTTTCTTTACCGCTTTTTGGCGCGATCAAAATTCCTGTCAATATACCAGCTGCTACTCCTGAAAGTGCTGCAATGGTAACTTTACTTGCTGTGCTCATAATTCTTGTTTTTATTGTTGTTATTATTTATTCTGCAATAGTATAGGCATAAATGATTCCTAAACTTTTTAATGTTGATAAGAAATTAACATTCAGAAACTTAGGAAAAATGGAATATAAAATAATTTATAATTTATGTAGAATTTTTTGCCCAAATTTAAACGGAGGCGTAGAATTTTTTGCCCAGTTATTGAACCATCCAAGATCGTATTTCGATACCTGTTTTTGTTTGAAAACGCAAATAATACAACCCCTTTTGTAAATCGGTTTCAATTTCGAAAAATGATTTTTTTTCATTTAAACTAAACATAAAAATTCCCGTTTTCTAATTAAAAGTAACTGCTTATCTTTACCACTTTTAATAATGGAAATGAAAACGAGAAAAGGCAATCTTAAAATTCAGAATAACTTAAGTGGTTCAAAAGAAACCTTCGTACCAATAAATGAAGGTTTTGTAGGTCTTTATGTTTGTGGACCTACGGTTTACAACAATGTGCACCTTGGCAATTGCCGTACATTTACTTCTTTTGATTTGGTATATCGTTACCTCTTGCACTTAGGATACAAGGTTAGATATGTGCGAAATATTACAGATGTTGGACATTTAGAAAGTGATGCAGATACAGGCGAAGATAAAATAGCGAAAAAAGCAAGGTTGGAACAGTTAGAACCTATGGAAATTGTGCAAGAATATACCTTGGATTTCAGAAATGTAATGAGACTATTTAATTCACTTCCACCGAATATTGAACCAACAGCTACCGGACATTTGATTGAACAAATTGAAATGATTCAGGAAATTATCAAAAATGGTTATGCATACGCTGTAAATGGTTCAGTATATTTTGATGTTCCGAAATACAGTGAAAAGTTCAATTATGGTGAATTGTCTGGTCGAAAATTAGATGAATTATTATCAGGGTCCCGTGATTTAGAAGGACAAGAAGAAAAAATAAGTCCGTTAGATTTTGCATTGTGGAAAAATGCCTCATCAGAGCACATTATGAAATGGCCTTCGCCTTGGGGAATTGGTTTTCCAGGTTGGCACTTGGAATGTTCTGCAATGAGTACTAAATATTTAGGCGAACAATTTGATATTCACGGCGGCGGTATGGATTTAAAATTTCCCCACCACGAATGTGAAATTGCGCAAGGTTGTGCAACAACTGGAAAATCTCCTGTTAAATTTTGGATGCACGGAAACATGCTTACATTGAACGGGAAAAAGATGAGTAAATCAACCGGTAATAGTATTTTACCAATGGAATTATTTACAGGTAAGAATGAAATAATGAAAGATGCTTACGATCCATCGGTTGTAAGATTTTTTATGATGCAAGCGCACTACAGTAGCACTTTAGATTTTACGGAAACAGCGCTTAAAGCGGCAGAAAAAGGTTATTTCAGATTGACTGAGGCTATCGAATTAAGTAAAAAATTAAAACCTGCAGATAAATCTTCAATTAATATAAATGAATTGATTGATAAGTTTTACCAAGCAATGGATGATGATTTCAATGCACCTATTTTAATTGCAAATTTGTTTGAAACCGTGAAAATTGTAAATAGTATTAAAGATGAAAGCATACAGCTCAATAAAGTAGATTTAAACTTCTTTGTAAAAGAGATACATTCTTTTTTCTATGATGTTTTGGGCATGCAGAAACGAGAAAATATTGATATAAAAGACAAGCGCATGGATCCTGTAATGGATTTGATTATGAATTTGCGCAGTCAGGCACGAGAAAGTAAAGATTGGACTACATCCGATCAAATTAGAGATGGACTTATAAAAGCTGGAATAGTCGTAAAAGATTCAAAAGAAGGCGCCACTTGGGAATAAATTATCCCGAAAAACAACATTATGATTACACAAGATATAGATAGAAAATTATTTTTACTAGATGCTTATGCTTTGATTTACAGAGCTTATTTTGCATTCGCTAAAAATCCACGAATTAATTCAAAAGGACAAAACACTTCTGCTGCTTTCGGTTTTACCAATGCTTTGATTGATATAATAAGAACAGAAAAACCCACACACATGGCTGTAGTTTTTGATCCGCCAGGTGGAGCTGGAAATAGAACGGCCGACTTTGCAGAATACAAAGCGCATCGAGAAGAAATGCCAGAAGACATTCGTTCTATGATAGAACCCATCAAAAAAATATTGGAGGCATTTTGCGTGCCAATGCTTATGGTTGATGGTTATGAAGCAGATGATGTAATTGGAACTTTGGCTAAAATGGCTGAAAAAGAAGGTTATGTAACTTATATGATGACTCCTGATAAAGATTTTGGACAGTTGGTTTCAGACAAAATATTTATTTACAAGCCAGGAAGAATGGGAAATCCTCCTGAAATATTAGGTGTTCCAGAAGTTTGTGCAAAATTCGGAGTGGATGATCCATTAAAAGTAATTGACATACTTGGACTTTGGGGTGATGCAGTTGATAATATTCCAGGAATTCCAGGCATTGGTGAAAAAACTTCAAAAATACTGATTGAGAAATATGGTTCTGTTGAAGGTTTGATTGAGCATGCGCATGAATTGAAAGGCAAACAACAAGAAAACGTTATCAATTTTGCGGAGCAAGGAATATTATCTAAACTTTTGGCTACCATAATATTGGATGTGGATGTTGTGTTTCATGAAGAAGATTTTGAAATGTGCGAACCAAATCCAGATATGATAAGAGAGATTTTTACAGAACTGGAATTTAGAAATTTATCCAAACGTGTTTTAGGAGAAGAAATAGTAATTACGGCTAATCAGAATGCTACTTCTCTGAATAAAATGGAGCAAAATGGTCAGCTTAATTTATTTGGAACACCGGATTTGAGTTCCAACCAAGAAGTAATGACTTCCGAAGAATTAAAAACCCTTGAATCTGTTAAACACAACTATAACTTGGTTGACACTCAAGAAAAACGGGCAGATTTAATTAATAAGCTGAGCAAGGCTAAAGAATTCTGTTTCGATACTGAAACAACTTCGTTGGATGCTTTGCATGCAGATATTGTTGGTTTGGCGATTAGTATGGAAGTCGGAACGGCTTATTATGTAAGTTTCCCCAACGATTTTGATGCTTCGAAAAAAATTCTAGAAGAATTTCAAGAGATTTTTGCTGGTAAAAGTTTAAAAATAGCACATAATTTAAAATACGATTTGCAGGTTTTAAGTCGCTATGGCATCGTTATTTCGGATGAATGTTTTGATACGATGGTTGCACATTATATCATCAATCCAGAATCGAAGCAAAGCATGGATTTTTTGGCTGAATTTTATCTAAAATACAAAACAATTTCTATTGAAACCTTAATTGGTAAAAAAGGAAAAGGTCAAGGAAATATGGGTGATTTAGAGCCAGCGGCAATTGTAGATTATGCTTGCGAAGACGCAGATATTACTTTACAATTGAAACATGTTTTCGAACCAGAAATAAGTAAAGATCATCTTGTGAAACTTTTTTATGAAGTGGAAATGCCATTAATTAGAGTTTTACAAGAAATTGAAAAAGAAGGTATTGCAATAGATGTAGAAGGTTTGAATAAATATTCAGCCCAAATGAACGATGAAATGTTGATTCTTGAAAAAGAAATAAAAGAATTGGCCGGAATGGATTTTAACGTAGATTCTCCAAAACAATTGGGAGAAATTTTATTTGACGTTTTAAAAATATCTGCCAAAGCGAAAAAAACAAAAACAGGACAATATGCAACCGCAGAAGATGTATTGGAAAAACACAAAGAAGACCATGCAATTGTACCGAAAATATTGGATTACCGAAAACTTAAAAAACTAAAATCGACTTATGTAGATCCATTGCCAACTATGACGGATGCAATTGATGGCAGAGTGCACAGTAGTTTTATGCAAACGGTAACTGCCACTGGCAGATTGAGTAGTAACAATCCGAATTTGCAAAATATTCCTATTCGAAGTGAAAAAGGAAAAGAAATTAGAAAATCATTTATTCCAAGAAGTAAAGATTTTCAACTTATGGCTGCAGATTATTCTCAAATAGAACTCCGAATAATTGCAGCATTGAGCGATGACAAAGCAATGATTGAGGCTTTTAAAAGTGGAATTGACATACATACAGCAACGGCGTCTAAAGTTTTTGCCACACCATTGGAAGAAGTAACTCGTGACCAAAGAAGTGCGGCAAAAGCAGTGAATTTTGGAATTATTTATGGCCAAAGTGCCTTTGGATTGTCACAAAACTTAAAAATCAGCAGAACAGAAGCTAAAAATATTATTGATAATTATTTTGCACAATATCCATCACTTAAAAAATACATGGACAATGTTGTAAATGATGCCAGAGAAAATGGATTTGTAGAAACAATAATGAAGCGCCGCAGGTATTTGCCAGATCTAATGTCGTCCAATGCAGTTGTGCGCGGTTTCGCTGAAAGAAACGCTGTTAATGCGCCCATACAGGGATCTGCAGCCGACATTATTAAAATGGCGATGATAGAAGTTAGCAAGGCTATAAAAAAAGCAAAACTACAATCTAAAATGATTTTACAAGTACATGATGAATTGGTATTTGATGTGCACAAAGACGAAATTGATGCCATGAAAAGTCTTGTGAAAAGAGCAATGGAAGAAGCCATAGAATTAGTTGTACCAATGCAAGTAGAGATGGAAGTTGGCGACAATTGGTTGGATGCGCATTAGAATTTAATTGATTTTTATAAATAATTTTAGGCCTTCAAAAAACATAAACATATCTTCAAGAATAAAGCCCGACTAATGATGACAAAACTTACTTTAACTTTAGAAAAATATATGCTTAGAAAAATCGTTAGCCATTTTTTATTTATTATCATTCCTTTTTTGTCGGTTGGTCAACCTGTTGAAGATTCGCTTGAAAAATCGATTAAAAAAACAGTAATTCAAAAATATTTTGTTAATCTGGCTGGTGGTTTCTACTTTGATCGCAAATATGATTTTGGTGGAGTTGGAGGAATAGAGTTTAATGCTGCAATTAAAAAACAATTATATTCTATTGATTATATTTATTTTCAGGAACTAAGCTTTCTTTTCGATAAAACACCATATCAAAATGCAAATCAACTAGGTTTATATGCTGGTACTTATCTTGGCGAAAAATTTTTTAGACTTCAATTGCAAGGTGGAATATCTGCATTTTGGGGTTTAGAACGAACTAATGAATATATTTCTGGCGGGTCTACTTGGGGTGGAGGAAC
>JBBSUQ010000112.1:0-10684 GCA_038234235.1 Flavobacteriales bacterium | reverse complement strand
GTTAAAATAATTACGAATGTTGTTTGGATGTAAATTATTCGATGAATTGTATATCCATAGTAGATTTAAGAATTGAGAAATCAAATCAATCACACTAATCAAATCAATCATGGTGCAGACAACTGACCCTGCTAATTGTCTGCACTCTGATTTCGTATGATGCTGTTGATTATTTATGATTTTTGAATGATTGAATTAATTTCAACTAAAATCCAAAACCAATCTCACAACATTATCCCAATACCATTGTTATAACAAGCAAATAATAAAGAATAATATAATTTTATGTCAGATTTAAAGAAAGCATATATTGCTGGTGGTTGTTTTTGGGGAATGGAAGATCTTTTTAGAGTTAGAAAAGGAATCAAAGACAGTGATGTTGGTTATATCGGTGGACAAAATGAAAACCCGACTTATAGAAATCATCCGGGGCATGCCGAAGGTATAGAATTGACTTATGATCCAAATGAAGTTTCATTTCGTGAAATACTAGATTATTTTTATAGAATTCACAATCCAACAACGATGGATAGACAAGGAAATGACAGAGGTTCAAGTTACAGATCTACCATATTTTTTCAGAATGAAGAAGAAAAAAAGATTGCCGAAGAAATAATTGCAATAGTGGACGAAAGCGGTAAATGGGAAGGTAAAACTGTAACTACTTTAGAACCATACAGCACATTTTGGCCGGCAGAACCAGAGCATCAAGATTATTTATTGAGAAACCCTAATGGCTATACCTGTCATTTCGAGAGATTTGGAAGTTTTATTTGAAAGTGAAATGATTAAATTATTATAAGAATATATGCTCTCTAAAATTGGATTTGGCGGTGGCTGTCATTGGTGTACCGAATCTGTTTTTCAATCATTAAAAGGTGTAGAGAAAGTTGAGCAAGGTTGGATTGCTTCAATTATTGAAAATAGCACATTCTCTGAAGCAGTGATTGTAAGCTTTAACGAAAGATTGATTGATCTTAACACACTTATTGAAGTCCATCTTTACACTCACAGCAGCACAACTGTACATTCCATGAGAGAAAAGTACCGTTCAGCTGTTTATACTTTTTCTGATTCACAGTCCATTCTAGCAAATTTCATCTTATTTAATTTTCAAAAGGATTTTAATAATGAACTGGTTACCGAAGTTCAACCCTTCAAAGAATTTAAACCTTCACCTATTGAATTTCAAGATTATTATGCTAAAAATCCGAAGAAACCTTTTTGCGAAAGGTATATTGAGCCTAAATTGAAGTTGATAGAAAAACGTTTTCCGGGGAGTTTTAAGTGATGGATTTGTAAAAGGTGTTTTGGACTAAGTATTTTATTTGTTTTAGCCTTGCCAAACCTTGATATCGCTTAAGTAAATACCCGTAAACTATAAATGTAAATTCCCAAAACCATCTGCAAATCATCCAAGCAAATTCCTTATTATAAACAACTATTGTTAAAATACTAGATATATGTTATAAGATTACTAAGTTCCAAACATTTACAACAAAGCAGTTTATTAACTTGCGTGAGTTATAAAAGTATGAACAAACAATTTAGTTTAAAAAAGTGACTTATAATGTTATCATTGTTGGTGGCGGACTAGCCGGATTAACTAGTGCTTTGCACTTGTCTAAAAAAGGATTGTCGGTACTTTTAATTGAAAAAAACGAATATCCAAAACATAAGGTTTGTGGCGAATATATATCTAATGAGGTATTGCCTTATTTAAATGAATTGGAATTCAATCCCTTCGATTTCGGGGCGAAAAATATTACTGATTTTACATTAAGCACTCCCAAAAGTAAAACGGTCAGCACAAAATTATCTTCAGGTGGATTTGGTATTAGTCGCTACTGCATGGATTGGGAACTGGCTAAAAAAGCAAAAGAATTTGGTGCGCTTATGATTCATGAGAACGTTACCGATATTGAGTTGATCAACGATACTTTCGAAGTGTCGACCGATAACAACAAAAAATATATATCAGAATTGGTAATAGGTTCTTTTGGAAAACGTTCCAGTTTAGATGTGAAAATGAATAGGGATTTTATGAAAAAACCATCACCATTTTTAGGTGTTAAAGCACACTATAAAGGAGATTTTCCAGACAATAAAGTTAGTTTACACAATTTTAAAGGTGGTTACTGCGGAATTTCTAAAGTAGAAACAGACAATGTAAATGTTTGCTATATTGCTGACTATAAATCGTTTAAAGAATATAAAAATATAGATGATTTTCAACAAAAAGTATTAAGTAAGAATAGATTTTTAAAAGAAATATTTGAAAAATATGAAATGGTTTTCGACAAACCAATTACGATTAGTCAAGTTTCATTTTCTACTAAAAAACCAGTTGAAAACCATATTTTAATGTGTGGCGACAGTGCAGGAATGATTCATCCACTAGCTGGAAATGGCATGGGCATGGCAATTAGAGCGGCGCAAATGGTTTCTCAGCAAATACTGAAATTTAAATCTGGTGAAATAAAATCTAGAAGTGAATTGGAAAATAAATATGCAGAAATGTGGAACAATGAGTTTGGTGCAAGATTAAAGTCAGGTCACGTAATAGCCAGACTCTTCCGCTTAGGATTTTTATCTGAATTTATAATGATAGTTTTGAAGACTTTTCCAACTATTCTTCCAAGAATAATTAAAAAAACACACGGCAAACCAATGAAAACAGAGTTATAAATGTTAGTAGATACAACACATAGGAGCAATGAAATTGAGATCATGGACGATCTCGATATTAGTGGCGATTTGCTTATTAATTCGCTCGACCAATTGGCCAAAATTAATAAATGGTTGGGAGGAAATAAAGTTACAATTGACGGACTGAAAACAATACTCAAAAATCAACCAAAGGACAAATTGATTAGAATTGTAGACTTAGGTTGTGGCAATGGCGATATGTTGAGAAAAGTGACTGAATTTGGGAGGAAAAACGGATATAAATTTGAATTGTTGGGAATTGATGCCAATCAGGCTACTGTGGATTATGCGATAAAATTATCAACTAAATTTCCAGAATTAACATTTAGCAAAGAAGATGTTTTGTCAACAGAATTTGAAAAACGCACTTACGATATTGCAATGTGCACATTGTTTCTGCATCATTTCGAAGACGATGTAGCATTAAATTTCGTTAAGACTTTACTCAAAAATTCAACCATTGGCGTTTTAATAAATGATTTACACCGCCACCGATTAGCATATTATCTCTTCAATATTATAACATCAGGCATCAAAAATAAAATGACAAGAAAAGATGGATTAACGTCTATTTTAAAAGCATTTAAACGCAAAGATTTAGAACAATTTTCAGCACAAATAAAATACAGAAGCACCATAACTTGGCGTTGGGCATTCCGTTATCAATGGATAATAAAGAAAACATGAGCGTAAAAATTACATCCGTAGCAACACAGTTACCACCATACACGAGAACAACCGAAGAAATAATTCCGTTTCTCAAAGTTTGGCTAAGCGGACAAGAAGATCGATACCAACGAAAAGTGATAAAACTATTCGAGAACGCCGGTGTGGAAAGAAGGTATTCAATAATGGATGCCGAAGAAGTTTTTCTCAAAACATCCTTCGAAGAAAAGAATGATATTTACAAGCGAGAAACTATTAAGTTGGCGGAAGGTGCGCTCGTTAAAGCATTAGAAAAGGCCAATCTTTCACCAAACGATATTGATTTTATTATTACCGTAAGTTGCACGGGAATTATGATTCCATCCGTAGATGCATATTTGATTAATAAATTAAATATGAAACAGGACATTGTACGACTTCCTGTAACAGAAATGGGCTGTGTTGCTGGAGTTTCTGGTATGATTTACGCCAACAATTTCTTAAAAGCCAATCCCAATAAAAGAGCAGTGGTAATTGCAGTTGAATCTCCGACTTCCACTTTTCAAATTGAAGATTATTCGATGGTAAACATCGTGAGTGCTGCAATTTTTGGAGATGGCTGCGCTTGTGCAGTGCTTTCTTCTTACGAAAATGAAGAAGGACCAGAAATTATAGATGAAGCTATGTATCATTTTTACAATGCCGTACACATGATGGGATTTGAACTTAAAAATTCAGGACTACAAATGGTTTTGGACAAAGAAGTTCCCGATAAAATTGCATCCCACTTTCCTAAAATAGTTTATCCTTTTTTGGAAAGAAATAAGTTGACAATTGAAGATGTAGATCATTTAATATTCCATCCCGGAGGTAAAAAAATTGTACAAACTATTGAAGAATTATTCGGTTCCTTAGGTAAAAACATAGACAATACAAAAGCGATTTTAAAAGAATTTGGAAATATGTCTAGCGCCACTGTGCTTTATGTTCTAGAGCGATTTATAGAACAAGGAACTAAAAAAGGCGATATTGGATTAATGCTTAGCTTTGGTCCTGGATTTACAGCACAAAGATTGTTACTAAAATGGTAAGAGAGTTCGAAGATAAAAATGAATGGGCGATTATCCTAGGTGCTTCTAGTGGTTTGGGCCTAGCAACGGCACAAAAATTAGCCAAGGAAGGCTTAAATTTATGCTTGGTTTACCGTGCCCGAAAATTGGATGTGGCCGAAATTGAGTCAGAATTTGAAGCTATTATTTCTACAAGTAAAGTTCAACTTCTCCATTTTAACATGGATGTTGTAAAGATTGAAAATAGAGAAATCATTTTAAATCAATTAAAAGAAAATTTAAAGGAAACGGGCAAGGTTAAATGTTTAATTCACAGCATTGCAAAAGGAAATTTAAAGCCCATGGTTGCCGACGATAGTAGAGAATTACAAAACGATGATTTTCATATCACATTGGAAAATATGGCATTTAGCTTATATGATTGGACAAAACATGTTTTTGGTAAAAATTTATTTTCAGAAGATGGTCGGATAATTAGTTTTACAAGTGAAGGAAATAAAAAGGCATGGAAAAATTATGCTGCAGTTTCTGCCGCCAAAGTTGCCTTAGAATCTATTTCGAGAAACATAGCTTTGGAGTTTGCAGAATATGGAATTAAATCCAATTGCATTGAAGCTGGAATTACAGATACAGCCTCTTTCCGTATGATTCCGGGCAATGAAAAACTAAGAGAATACGCCATCAATCGAAATCCATTTAAAAGACTTACAACTCCTGAAGATGTTGCCAATGTTGTTTATTTATTGGTAAAAGAAGAGTCTAAATGGATTACTGGTGTTACCTTGCAAGTAAACGGTGGAGAACATTTAAGTTAATATAAAAATATGGCTTTCGAAGAAATTATCGCTAATTTACCCTATCAAGATCCATTTCTTTTTGTAGATGAAATATTGGAAGTAGATACAAATGGTATTTCCGGAACCTATACTTTTAATTCCGAACAAGATTTTTACAAAGGACATTTTAAAAATAATCCAGTTACACCTGGTGTTATTCTTACAGAAACGATGGCTCAAATTGGTGTAGTATCTTTAGGAATATTCCTTATGGGTGAGGATAATAATTCCATAAATAATATAAAAATTGCTTTGACCTCTTCATCGATAGATTTTTTTAAACCCGTATTTCCAGGAGAAAAAGTTACCGTAAAAAGTATAAAAGAGTATTTTAGGTTCAACAAATTGAAATGTAAAGTGGAAATGTTCAATGAAAACGAAGAATTAGTTTGCAGAGGAACAATAGCCGGAATGATTCAAAATTAATATGGAAAAAAGAGTTGTAATTACTGGTCTTGGTGTGGTTTCTCCAAATGGAGTTGGATTAGACGATTTTACGAATGCCATAAAAAATGGTACTTCTGGAATTGAATACCAAGAAATTTTAAAAGAATTAAATTTTTCTTGTTGTATTGGAGGAATTCCGAAAGTTTCCGAAGAATTGAAACGAAAATATTTTACAGAATTACAACTTAGAAATTTTAATAGTTCAGGTATTCTTTACGGCTGTATGGCGGGAATGGATGCATGGAAAGATGCAGGATTTTCAATAAGTGACGACACAGATTTTGACAGCGGAACCATATTCGGAGCAGGAACTTCTGGAGTAGAAAAATTTAGAGAAGCAATTTACAATGTTGATAATAAAAACGTAAGACGCTTAGGAAGCACTGTTGTAGCTCAGACAATGGCAAGCGGCGTGAGTGCATATTTAGGAGGAATTTTAGGTCTTGGTAATCAAGTTACAACAAATTCATCCGCATGCACTACTGGCACAGAAGCAATACTTATGGGTTACGATCGCATAAAAAATGGTCGTGCAAAACGAATGATAGTTGGCAGCACAAGTGATGAAGGTCCTTATGTTTGGGGAGGATTTGACGCCATGCGCGTTTTAACATACCAACACAACGAATCTCCAGAAAAAGGATCACGACCAATGAGTTCGTCAGCTTCTGGTTTCGTACCGGGAAGTGGCGCTGGAGCAATGGTAATTGAAACATTGGAAAGTGCATTGGAAAGAAACGCGACAATTTACGCTGAAATTTTGGGTGGAGAAGTAAATTCTGGTGGACAAAGAAAAGAAGGAACCATGACAGCTCCAAATTCAGAAGCCGTGCAACGTTGCATTAAAAACGCAATGACGAATTCAAAAATACAAGCACAAGAAATTGATACAATTAACGGTCATCTTACAGCAACAAGTAAAGATTTTACGGAGATTGAAAATTGGTCGAAAGCATTAAATTTAAAAGGAAATGATTTTCCATATATCAATTCATTAAAATCAATGGTGGGACATTGTTTATCTGCCGCGGGAGCTCTAGAAAGTGTCGCAAGCGTTTTGCAAATACACCACAATTTCATTTTTCCAAACATCAATTGCGAAGATTTAAACGAGCAAATAACATCGTTAATTTCTAAAGAAAAAATACCACAAAAATTAATTGAGAGAGAAGTCAACATTGTTGCCAAAGCAAGTTTTGGTTTTGGAGATGTAAACGGCTGTATAATATTCAAAAAATATAAAAAATAATGAGTGATAAAGAACAAATGATCAGCGAATTAAAACTGATTGTAAAACCGTATATTCAGGATGAAGAAGCTTTTAATAATCTCCACGAAGGCACAGATTTCCTTAAAGATTTAAAAATAAATTCGGCTAATTTGGTAGATGTAATTTTGGATGTTGAAGAAAAATACGATATTGTATTAGACAATGAATCCATGGACAAAATGGTAGATATTAAATCTGCATTAGAAGTTATAAATACAAAAATTTCCGAAAAATAATGGTCGGAAACGACATAGTAGATCTTAATGAGGCTCGGCTAAGTTCCAATCCGAAAGCTATGGGATGGGAACGGCCTGGATTTTTGCAAAAAATATTTACCGTAAAAGAGCAGGTATTTATTGCCAATTCTTCAGATCAATTTCTTACAGTTTGGCAACTTTGGAGCATGAAAGAAAGTGCATACAAAGTGTTTATCCAAGCTGGTGGCAAGAGATTTTTTAATCCAACAAAATTAGAATGCAGTTTAGATTCTTTGGAAAATGGTCAAGTAAAAATTGGAGATTTAACATTAAAAACCTTTACTACAGTAAATCTTAATTACATTTTCAGCACAGCCACTTTAAATGATTTCGATAATAGATCTTCCATCTTAACACTTCCAAAAGGAGATGTAAATCAGCAAAGTAAATATATGCACCAACAATTAATTACTGACTTTGCTAAAAGCAACAATTTAAATTTTAGCGAATTAGAAATTCAAAAAACAGAAGCTGGAGTTCCTATTTTTTATTATGAAAAAATTCGTTTGAATACTTCGATTTCTTTAACGCATCATGGCAGGTTTGGTGCTTATAGTTTTGATTGAAATAGAATTATTTAATAACGAATGGACAACAAAATATTAAGTATATTTTATTAAAACTAAAATTTCTTGGCAAAAGATACCAACTATTGGTATCTTTATTAAAAATTTAAACCATGGCTAAGAATACATCCATATTATTAGGAGATTATTTTGAAAACTTTATAAGTCAACAAGTTCAAACTGGAAAATTTTCTTCTGCAAGTGACGTTGTACGTAGTGCCTTGAGAATTTTAGAGCATCAAGAATCAAAAAAAACAGCATTAATAAAAGCTCTTAAAAAGGGCGAAAAATCTGGATTTAAAAAGGATTTCAATGGTGAGAATTTTTTAGAAAACCTCCGCAGAAAACATATTTCTGAATGAATATTATTATCAGTGTAGAAGCTGAGATTGATTTAGAAAACATTTGGCTTTATACTTTGGAAACTTTGTCACTTGAACAGGCTGAAAGATATTTAAGGCAGATTTTTGATGAAATTAATTATATTTCGAAAAAACCAGATTCAGGTGAAGATTTTGGGTATGTAAGAAAAGGTTATTTTAAGTCCAGAGTAAAAATGCATTTTATTTTTTACAAAGTTCATAAGAATAAAAAAAATCTACAAATCATTAGAATTTTGCATCAACAAATGGATATAGAAAACCATTTGGAATTGTAAGGAATTGAAAATATCAATTAAATTAATAAATAAAATTCGAAAAATACAATGCTATAAACATTTTTAATAATCCTACTTAATCTCACGTTCAGCGCAGTTTCTTACTCCCAAGATACCATCTTCATGAGTGATCCAGTTGATGGTTTTGGAAACATCTCAGAATTCAAATTTCTCATAGGCACAAAATCGCAAGGTATATTAGAGTTTGATATTTCATCGATAAACATTGATAGCGAAGATTTAGCTCAAATCATACTTTTAAACATTAATGAAATTTGATAATTTAGAAAGTCAGTGTTGAACAATCGTTGTAATATTTCTTCATAACAGTTATTTTTCCTCATAAAAACTGAACAAATAACACCCATTTGTTCAAAATATCAAAAATATTGGACATTATATTGTTTATTCTTCGAAAATTGGACGTATATTTGTCATTTGTCCAGAATATCTAATATATTGAACATATATGACCGAAGTAACATTTAATAGAGAAGCTCCATACAACAATTTACCTTTATTGCCTCCAAATAAGGATATTGACAATAATCCGGCAATTTTAAAAAAATTGGTCTCTGCTTCACGCGCATTAGCTACCGTAAATGGCAATTTGAACCGTCTGCCCAATCCGTTAATGCTTATAAATACATTGGCGCTACAAGAAGCAAAAACGTCTACGGAAATAGAAAATATTTTCACAACCGAAGACGAACTTTATAGAGCAATTTCTGATAATCACAAGGAAGATAGTGTCAATCCTGCAATTAAGGAAGTTTTGAAATACCGCGAAGCTCTTTGGTCAGGTTTCAATTATTTACAGTTAAATCAAAGTATTGATAGCAATTTAATTAAAGAAATTTTCAATCAAATAAAAGAAACTAAAACAGGATATCGGACTTCACAATCTCAAGTTGTAATCAGAAGAGGGGAAAGTGAATTTCGATCTGGAGAAATAATATATACACCACCAAGAGCTGCCGGAATACTCGATATATTAATGGATAATTTGGTGGAATATCTTAATAATGATGTATTATATCCATCAGATCCTTTGTTGAAAATGTGTGTGGCCCATTATCAATTTGAAGCAATTCATCCATTTCAAGATGGTAATGGCAGAACTGGAAGAATTTTGAATCTTTTATATTTATTCAGCAAAGGTCTTCTAAGTCAGCCAGTTCTGTACATGTCAAAGTTTATAATTTTAAATAAAGAGGACTATTATTACAAATTAGGAGCAGTTACACAAAGAAATTCTTGGGAGGAATGGATAGAATTTATGTTGGATGCTACAGAAAAAACTTCAATAATGACAAATCAACGAATTAACGATATCTTGAGTCAAATGGAAGCTACTTTTGAATATGCAAAAAATAAGATAAAATGGTATAACAAAGAAGTAAACGAAGCTATATTTAGTCAGCCATATATCAAACCATCAGTAATCGGAAAAATTATTGGAAAAACATCCAGAACAACTTTAACAAAATACATGAATGAGTTAGTAAATAACAACATCTTAAGACCAAAGAAAGATGGGGTTGAAGTATTTTATGTTAATGAAGATTTAATGAGAATTTTAGAAGATTAAAATATCTTTTAATTTTTGAATTCTTAAGCAAAAATTACTCGATAAATTTTTAAACATTAAAACAAATTAATTGCTAACTAGTAATATAGAAATGGATTCCAATTTACAGCAAATTAATAAGCAAGTTTACAATAAATGTAATCTTGAGATATCCAACATAAAGATCGAAAAGGAAAGCAAAGAATATCATGCATGCCAATATAATTTGAATGATATGTTTCTCATTAGTAGAAACTCCAAAATTACACCTAAGAAAATGGGTCAATTCGTGACATTTTGGAAGCGAACTAAAATCGGTCCGATAACTCCATTTAATGAATCCGATAAATTTGATTTTTATGAAGTAAATGTGTGCAATGAAAACAATTTTGGACAATTTATATTTCCGAAAACCATATTGATTAAAAAAGGTATAATTTCCACAAAGATAAAAGAAGGCAAAAGAACATTTCGAGTTTATTCGAAATGGGATAAAGTCTTAAATAAACAGGCATTCTCAACCCAAAAATGGCAAATAGATTATTTCTACGACATTAATTCTTCAACGGACATTCAAAAGATTTCTGAATTATTTACTTTTTTGTAATTTGGTTGAAATAAAGCATAAAGTACTCAATAATTCTAAAATTTTTAAG
>JBBSUQ010000111.1:0-10848 GCA_038234235.1 Flavobacteriales bacterium | reverse complement strand
TATTGAAGTTTTATCAGAATTGGTTCATCCTCATCCGTCAATAGTAGAAGGTATTCAAGAATGTGTGCGAATGTTGCTGAACAAGTCAATATTCAAATCTTCGGTTTTCAAAGATAAATTGGCTTGTTACTCATTGGTTGAAGGAGTAAAAACACCTTTAGAAAGATTATAATTAATTTAGAAGTCTTTACTTCATTTTTCTCGCAAACTTTACACTTCTTTTCATCAATTTGTGTAAATATCTATCTTCTATAACAAACGGAATTTCTTTTCTGTATTCAGTACGAATTTTTTCAATAATTGTGGAAGATTTTAAGGGCAATCTAAATTCGAGCGCTTGCATGGCGTTTAGCAATTCAATACCCAAAATGGTATAGCAGTTTTCTACAACCTTGTATAATTTTGTGGCTGCGTTTGCTCCCATACTTACATGATCTTCCTGTCCGTTTGAAGAATCAATGGTATCAATACTTGCTGGTGTGCACAATTGTTTGTTTTGACTTACAATGGAGGCACAAGTGTATTGAGGAATCATAAAACCACTGTTCAAACCAGGATTAGCAACCAAAAACGCTGGTAAATTTCTTGTTCCACTAATTAATTTAAAGATTCTTCGTTCAGAAATGCTCCCTAATTCAGCCAAGGCAATTGCTAAAAAATCCAACACCAATGCCAACGGTTGACCATGAAAATTACCTGCGGAAATCACTAAATCTTCTTCCACAAAAATTGTAGGATTATCGGTAACCGCATTAACTTCTCTTTCAATAATATCAGAACAATGGTTTATTGTATCCGCAGTGGCACCGTGAACTTGAGGTATGCATCTAAAAGAATAAGGATCCTGTACATGATTTTTCTCTTGGTAGGCAATTTCACTGTCAACCAATAATTCACTCACAACTTTGGCAATATTTATTTGCCCTATTTGTTTGCGAATAGAATTAACAGAATGCGTAAAAGGATTCATTCTAGCATCGTAACCATCAATAGATGCTGCGGCAACTGTTGTGAATTTTTTAAGTAAATTTTTAGCGTGTTCCACACAATAAGTTGCGTAGGCACACATAAATTGAGTTCCATTCAACAAAGCCAAACCTTCCTTGCTCTGCAATTGCATAGGTTCAAGTTTAAATTGTTCCAACATTTTTTTAGAACTCAATTTTTTACCTTTAATTCTTACTTTGCCTTTTCCAAAAAGTGGAAGGCTTAAATGAGCTAAAGGGGCTAAATCTCCACTCGCACCTAATGATCCTTGTGTGAAAATAATTGGATATATTTTATGATTGTAAAAGAAAATTAATCTTTGAACAGTTTTTAATTGAATGCCACTGTTGCCATGCGATAAGCCAATTATTTTCAATAGAAGCATTCGTTTAACTATTTCAGAAGGCACTTCTTCTCCCATTCCACACGCATGAGAAAGCACAAGATTTCTTTGTAATTTCCCTAAATCTTCTTTAGATATGGCCGTGTTGCAAAGTGAGCCAAAACCAGTATTTATACCGTAAATTAAATTTTCGCTGTCACCCACTTTTTTGTCTAGAAATAACCGACACTCCTTAATGGTGTCTGCAACGTCGGGGGCAATTTGTAAGTGAACATCTTTTTCTAATATTTCTTCAAGTTGTTCTAAGGAAATATGTTCGTTAGTAATAGTATACATGAATGTTTTTTAATAGGATAAATGTTCAATTAGTTTCTCTAAATCCATACTTTCTTGCTCGCCAGATTGCATGTTTTTCAAAATAATTTTATTTGATTTTAATTCTTCTTCGCCAAGTAAAATTACAAATTCTGCATTAATATCATTTGCGTATTTCATTTGCTTTTGAATTTTTGCACCCGACGGATAAAGATCGCTGGAAATATTTCTTTTTCGCAATTCATAAAGGTATTTTACGCAAACTTTTTCTTCCGCTTCACCAAAATTTAAAAACAATACTTTCAAACCTTTGTCAACTGAAACTGGAAACAAGTTAAGTTCATTTAATACATCATAAATTCTGTCAGCTCCGAAAGAAATTCCAACACCTGATACACCTTTCAATCCAAAAATAGCAGTTAAATCATCGTATCTTCCCCCACCGCAAATACTTCCCATGTTAACGCCGTTTGCCTTCACTTCAAATATTGCTCCTGTGTAGTAGTTTAAACCTCGGGCAAGTGTTACATCAAATTCTATTTTGGCTTTTTCTAGTCCTAAAGATTCGGCAAGGTCTAAAACATATTGTAGCTCATTCAAGCCTTCTTGGCCTATTTCGCTTTCTTTAAGTAGTTGTTTAACTGTGTCAATATTTCCGTTGTTGTCAGATTTTAAAGCAAATAATGGTTTTATAATTTCAATTGCCTTTTCAGAAACATTTTTAGAAAGCAATTCTTTTATTACGCCATCTTCTCCAATCTTATCAAGTTTATCAATAGCAACGGTAATGTTAATTATTTTATCTTTTTCGCCGCAAACTTCAGCAATACCGCTCAGTATTTTTCTATTGTTTATTTTGATTGTAAAATCTGGAATTTTTAAGGCATTTAATATTTCGTCAAACATTTTAATACATTCAACTTCATAAAGCAAAGAAGCACTTCCTACTACATCTGCATCGCACTGAAAAAATTCTTGATAACGTCCATGTTGAGGTCTATCTGCTCGCCAAACTGGTTGAATTTGGTATCTTTTAAAAGGAAAAGAAAGTTCGTTTTGATGTTGCACTACAAATCGTGCAAATGGAACGGTAAGGTCATATCTCAAGGCTTTTTCTGCAAGTGAATTTGAAAATCTTGCAAGATTGTTTTCTTCTAAAGCTTTTAAATCGGCATTTTTAACTTTTTCACCACTGTTGAGAATTTTAAAAATAAGTCGGTCGCCCTCTTCGCCATATTTTCCTAGCAAAGTAGAACTCAATTCAAACGATGGCGTTTCTATTGGTGCAAATCCAAATTTTTTAAATACATTTCTAATTGTCGAAAAGATATATTCTCTTCGGCTTACTTCGTTCGGTAAAAAATCTCTAGTTCCCTTGGGAATGGACGGTTTTTGTGCCATTTTTAATAATTTATTTCGATTTCGCTTATTCGGCTAATCGGCTGCAAAGATAAGAATCCAAATGGAGATTTTAAACTGTTCTGATTAACTTGATTTCCTGATATTCACATCTAATACAATTATCAGTTAACAAATTGTGGATAGTTTTTATATTTAGCTTCAGATTTAAACCACCTAATTTTTTAAATTTCTTAATTTTGTCGTTCAGAAATGCAAATAGAATAAGTCAATAGAATAATATCGAGCAATTATGGAAAGCACACTTCAAAAAGAGGCAACATTAGAACAAGCAGTAGAATTAGGTTTAAGACCTGAAGAATTTGAGATGATCAAAGAAATTCTTGGTAGAACACCAAATTTCACAGAAACTAGTGTTTATTCTGTTATGTGGTCTGAGCATTGTTCCTATAAAAATTCTATTTTTTGGTTAAAACAGTTGCCGAAAGATGGCCCGCACATGCTCGTAAAAGCTGGTGAAGAAAATGCTGGTATTGTAGATATCGGAGACGGATTAGGCTGTGCTTTTAAAATAGAATCACACAACCACCCTAGTGCATTAGAACCTTATCAAGGTGCTGCAACTGGTGTTGGTGGAATTAATAGAGATATTTTTACAATGGGAGCAAGACCAATTGCTCAATTAAATTCATTGCGATTTGGTAATATAGAAAGAGACCGAACAAAATGGTTGGTAAAAGGCGTAGTGAAAGGTATTGGAGATTACGGAAACTCATTCGGTATCCCAATTGTTGGAGGCGAAGTGTTTTTTGATGATTCTTACAATACAAATCCATTAGTTAATGCATTTTCGGCTGGATTAATTGATGTTAAAAAAATAATCTCTGCCAAAGCAAAAGGTCCCGGAAATCCAGTTTACATTGTAGGTTCATCAACTGGTAAAGATGGTATTGCAGGTGCCGCATTCGCATCAAAAGATATTACAGAAGAATCAGCTTCAGATTTACCAGCTGTTCAAGTTGGTGATCCTTTTCAAGAAAAATTATTGCTCGAAGCTACAATGGAATTAACAAAAACCAATGCAATTGTAGGCATGCAAGATATGGGCGCTGCGGGTATTACTTGCTCAACTTGCGAAATGAGTGCAGGCGGTGGAGTAGGTATGGAAATTTATTTAGATAAAGTGCCAACCAGACAAGATAATATGTTGCCTTATGAAATTCTTTTGTCTGAATCTCAAGAAAGAATGTTGGTTGTAGTGAAAAAAGGCGAAGAAAAAATAGTGGAAGATATTTTTGAAAAATGGGATTTACACGCCGTTCAAATTGGTGAAGTAACCGATACAAAAAGAGTTCGATATTATATGGACGGAGAATTAGTTGGTGATGTGCCAGCAGAGTCTTTGGTGCTTGGCGGCGGTGCACCCGTTTATGAAAGAGAATACAAAGAACCAGCTTACTATCAAGAATACAAAAAGTTTAATATCGATGATGTAAAACAACCCGAAGATTTAAAAGGAGTTGCGCTTTTCTTGTTGCAACACCAAAATATTGCATCTAAAAAATGGGTTTATGAGCAGTACGATTCTATGGTCGGTACAAAAAATTTAAGTACGAACAAACCTTCAGATGCTGCTGTAGTAAACATAAAAGGAAGCAATAAAGCCCTTGCTATGACGGTTGATTGTAATTCAAGATACGTGCACGCCGATCCAGAAATAGGTACAGCAATTGCAGTTTCTGAAGCAGCAAGAAATATAGTTTGTTCAGGTGGTGTGCCAAGTGCAATTACCAACTGTCTCAATTTCGGAAATCCTTACAATCCAGAATCTTTTTGGCAATTTGTTGGCGCAATTAAAGGCATGTCTAGAGCTTGTCTTAAGTTCGAAACCCCAGTTACAGGTGGTAATGTTTCATTTTACAACCAAACTGTAACAAACGGAGTAGAAGTGCCGGTTTTCCCAACGCCAACTATCGGAATGATTGGTGTAATTGAAGATAAAAGCCGCATCATGAGTTTGGATTTCAAACAAAAAGGCGATTTAATATTCTTAATAGGAAAAGCAACAAACGACATTTCATCTTCAGAATATTTATACAGTTACCTCAAAGTAAAAGAATCTCCGGTACCCTATTTTGACTTGGATCAGGAATACGCAATGCAACACATAGTAAAAGGTTTAATACAAAACGATCTCATTAACGCAGCACATGATTGTGCCGATGGTGGATTGTATATTAGTTTGGTAGAAATGTCCTTGCCTAGAGAGTTAGGATTTGACATCGTTACCGATTCTGAAATTAGAGAAGATGCTTTTCTTTTTGGAGAAGGGCAGGGCAGAGTGGTTGTTACAGTGAGCGAAGATCAAGAAGACGAATTTATCGAATTTATGATGGACACCGCAGTGCCTTACACACTTTTGGGTCATGTTACCAAAGGAAAATTAATGGTTGATGATGAGCACTTTGGTTTTATTTTAGAAGCAAAAGAATTGTATGACAATGCCTTGGCTAAAAAATTGTCCAACAATTAAATTCTAATGCGCAACACATTGGTTTTTTTATTGACTATTTTAGCTTTAGAAAAATCAGGAAAGATCATTGCGCAAAATCCATTGGTAGATCAATATTGGAATAGAATTTTTATTGATGCGGCAGAACATACCAAATACCGTTTTCAATTAGAATCTGACGTGCGACGTAGTACTTTTCCAGATTATCCTGTTACATGGATTACACATGGCAGGTACTTTTTTGGTAATTCCGAAAAATTCAGTTCTGCAGCAGGTTTTGCATATTTAAGGAGGCGAAAACATGGAGATTTGGCAGCGCATGAATTTCGTCCTTATTATCAATTACAACGAAAATTTGTTGACAGTCTTAACAATTTCACATTGAGGTTGCGCACCGAGCTTAGGTTAACAGACAATCTACAAGATCCAATATTTGAACTGCAAACTGCTTACAGAATTCGGTTTGCTGCAACTTATACAAGGAGCATTGGCAAAAAAGTAAAACTAATTTTAGGCAATGAATATTTTCTTCAATTTGCTCAAAAAGTACCAAAAACCTTCAACCAAAACCGTTTGTTTTTGGGCACCAATATTACTTTGAGTAAAATCTTTAGTTTAGAATTTTTGGCAATGATTGTTTCAACTCCCTATAAAAATGGCAAAGTTTTAAACACAGGTGTCATACGAAGCACGCTTATCTATAAATTGAAATGGAAAGTTGGTAAATAAAAAGTTAACAATAATCATTTGGGCGCCTAATCCGTCTACGTTTCCAAGTCTTTCACTTCCAATTGCACAATACACTGCAATCTCAGCGAGCTCCTAAAGTCGCTGCAGAGCCTGCGTTCATGTAGCAACCGTAAGTTCAGAGCTTTCCACCTGCGCCGGGGCGAGGGGAATTTAATTTAAAAATAAATTATGTCGTAAAATGATTTTAATAACGGAATATCGTCTCTAAACTTACCAAAATTTGATAAAACAATCAAAAATTTCTGTCTATTAACGGGAACTACACCAGTTTCTTTGGTTTTAAGTTTTTATATTATGTGCACTTTTACTAATTTTAGAATATGAAAAAAATTTTAATATTCCTTTCTTTCCTTTATAAATGTTGTTGAATGTCAAAATATTAGAAATTATATAGCTAAGAATACCATATCCTTTAATGAAAACTTTCTTGAAAAATTAAACGATACGTTGGTTCTATCAATTAATAATCCTTGCTCAAAAGGAGTTTTATTTAAACCGAATGGTAAATTTAAAAGAGTAAAATCCAAAGGGAAAAAATGTGGAATTGAATTTAATCGAGAAGAAATTAATAAATTGAAAGGAAAGTGGCTTTTAACCGAAATAAACGGACGAAATATTCTTTCACTTGTAATAAAAGATCTTTGTTATAATTTTGAAGTACTTGAAATCAATACTGATAAAATTGTACTTAAATTATTTGCGATAGTTTATTAAAATGAGGGTTTTATTTTCAATTTCTCTGGTTTGAAATTCGAAATTATTAAATAATTCAGTTAATTTTTAAATTTATAACCCTTAAAATCAACAAATTAAAATTATTTTTAAAATAAATTTGGATTATTCATTTATATGTACATAACTTTGTCGCTCGTTCTTTACATAAATTATTCTTATCCAGAAAGACAGAGGGAATTGACCCTACGACGTCTTGACAACCTCCGGTAAAACGGGAAGGTGCCAAATTCAACTCAGCAGAAATGTTGGGATAGATAAGTCAGAAATTAGCAATTAAAATACTCGCGATATTATAAAAGCTCTTTCGACTTGTCGGAAGAGCTTTTTTTATGCCCTTTCGATAAGGCGAGCCTCCGACATTTCTCTTTTAATTATTTGGTCTTCAGTTATCTTGGAGAAAGTTTGATTTTACAGAACATAAAATAAATGTTTAATAAAAAATTTAAAACTTAAAAAAAATGAAAGAGCAAACTAAAATTTTACACAGCATTCCTGTTGACGAACAAACAGGAGCTATCTCAACTCCAATTTATCAAACTTCGACTTTTGTGCAAGATGCACCAGGAGTGAACAAAGGTTTTGACTATGCAAGAAGTAATAATCCGACCCGAAAAGTATTGGAAGATCTTATTGCGAAACTCGAAAATGGAAGCAATGGCTTTGCATTTGCAAGTGGATTAGCTGCAATAGATGCTGTAATTAAATTATTAAAGTCGGGAGATGAAATTGTTGCAGTTGACGATATTTATGGCGGTGCATTTAGACTTTTTACCCACATCTACGAAAAATTTGGCATTAAAGTTAATTATGTCGACACAACAAACTCGGTTAATGTAAGCGATGCAATTACGCCTAAAACAAAACTAATTTGGGTGGAAAGTCCGACAAACCCAACTTTAAAAATTTCGGATATTGTTACCATTGCAAAAATTGCCAAAGCAAACAATTGTTTGTTGTGTGTAGACAATACTTTTGCGTCACCCGCCTCTCAAAAACCTATAGATTTTGGTGCTGATATCGTTATACACAGTGCAACAAAATATTTGGCTGGCCACAGTGATTTGATTGCCGGTTTGGTAGTTACAAAAACAAAAGAATTGGGTGAGCAAATTAAATTTGTACAGAATGCAAGTGGTGGCATTTTAGCTCCGTTTGATAGTTGGTTGGTTATTCGTGGAATAGAAACTTTGTCTTTGAGAATTAAACAACATTCAGAAAATGCACAAATTGTTGCGGAATTTTTACAGACTCAAGATATTGTAAAAAATGTTTATTACCCAGGTTTAGCAACGCACCACAATCACGAAATTGCAAAACAACAACTTAAATATTTCGGCGGAATTGTAACTTTTGATCTTAAAATTGACGACAAAGATATTGCGACTAAAATTGTGACAAGCACCAAGTATTTTAAACTAGCAGAAAGTTTAGGAGGCGTAAAAAGTTTAATTTGTTTGCCTTGCGAAATGACTCATAAATCTATTCCATCAGAAACGAGATACAAAGCTGGCGTTACTGATAGTTTAATTAGATTGTCAGTTGGTTTGGAGGATGTTGAAGATCTTATTGAAGATTTAAAAACAGCAATTGAAAGTGTTGAATTGGCGGTTGAAAATAAAGTTAATATTTCCATTTAAAAAAAGCAAAATATCATGTCGAGAAATAAATTAACAATAGGATTATTTGGTTTTGGTTGTGTGGGTTATGGTTTGCACGAAGTGTTACAAAAAACCCCTGGATTGAAATCTAATATTAAGAAAATTTGTGTGAAAGACACAACCAAAGAAAGACAACTTTCTGCAGAGCATTTTACATTTGATAAAAACGAAATTTTAAATGATCCAGAAATTAATGTGGTTGTTGAGCTGATTGATGATGCCGATGCAGCCTTTGAAATAGTATCGACGGCACTTAGAAATGGAAAAGCAGTAGTTTCTGCCAACAAGAAAATGATTGCCGAGCACTTTCAAGAATTGTTGGAGTTGCAAAAACAATACAATGTACCCTTGCTTTATGAAGCTTCTTGTTGCGCCAGTATTCCGATTATTAGAAATTTAGAAGAATATTATGACAATGATTTGCTAGAATCTTTGGAAGGAATAGTAAACGGTTCTACCAACTATATTTTAACCAAGATATTTGAAGAGAATATTTCTTATGCAGACGCCTTGAAGCAAGCACAAAAATTAGGTTTTGCAGAAACCGATCCTTCTCTTGATACTGGAGGTTTTGATGCCAAATATAAACTGCTCATTTTGATTGCGCATGCTTTCGGAATTGTTTTGAAACCAGAAGACATTTTTAATATTGGTATCGATAATATTGGTGAATTGGAACTAAATTATGCACGTGAAAAAGATTTGAAAATTAAACTTGTGGCACAAGCTTTTAAAAGTGAAACTGGCGAAATTTCTTACTTTGTGTTGCCTAAATTTATTGACAAGAAAAATAAACTATTTACAGTTGATGACGTTTTTAATGGTGTGATAACTAAAACTAGCTTTGCCGACATTCAGTTTTTTGTTGGCAAAGGTGCGGGAGCTTACCCCACGGCATCGGCAGTGTTGTCTGATATTTCTGCTTTAAGTTATAACTACAAATACGAGTATAAAAAGTTGAAACAAAGCATTGAAAATGAAGTTTTGTTTCAAGAATATAAAAATGGGCACGGTGCCGAAAATTTATTGCTCAAGGTATTTTTACGACATGATTTAGCTTACTATTCGGAGTTCAAGAACTACTTTACGGACATAAATGAATGTTACGTAAATCATGAATCGGGTTATATAATTGGAACAATTTCTTTAGAGAATTTAAAGGTTATTAATGCAAGAAAAAATGCAGAATCTAGTGTGATTTTGATTGATGTGTTGAACGTGACCAATGTGCAAGTGATTAAAGAAAATAATAATAAAATTTTGATAGATGCATAGTTTTTGAAGATAAATTTTCGACCCCGGATGGGAGAGCGCACCGTGTAAGCCGGACAGCCGGACCCGTGGTTTAACGGGCGGGCGCCAAAAAAGAACTGTAAATGTTATTAATGCATAAATCTATTTTTCGCAAAAGATGTTTTATTAATAAATAAAATTGGTCAAGACAACCTATCTGCCTAAAAGTCAGGTCGTATTAATCAACGTACCGACAAGTTTTTAATGCAATAGATAGAATTCTCGTTTGTTTATCCAATACATTTATTATTTTCGGTGTAAATAAATCAAGCAAAATGAAATCGATACTCAAGTTCATCACCGCCTTCCTATTTTTGTTTTTCGCTTTTTCAGCTCAGTCTCAAATTAGCGAGAAAGACCTAGACAGCTTGGTAAGCAGATTAGAAAAATTATTAAATAAAGAATGGTTCATTGTCCAAACTAAAAATAACCTGAAAATTTATTATTGCAAATCTTGTCAAGAAAAATATGAAGCTGAAGAAAATAGAAATTTAATCGAAACTGACAAATCGCGTGACGACTTTTATACTTTAAATAATCTTGATTCTATTACTACATTTTCGACGGTTAGTTCTTATGGAAATATTACCAGCTATTCAGATAGTGTAAAACATAAATTATTGATAGAGAAATTTAAGCCAATTGCAATTCTTTGGTTTGAAGTTTCATTTGCAAAAAAATGGGACGCTAAAAAATACGAAAAAACGTATGCAAATAATGAGTTGTTGAAAGCGGAAATTTTAAAAGAACCACTTTATAAAACGAGTGCAAATTATTTTTCGGATTACAGATATTGGCTGCCAGAAACCTATTTGAAATCAAGGATAAAGTCGTATGATTTTTATTTTGAAAGACTTCCATATCAATCTAGAACTTTAGATTGTTCAATATTTATT